>JAITCS010000092.1 GCA_031282935.1 Cellulomonadaceae bacterium | reverse complement strand
TTGGGTGCCTGCGGATTCTTGCGCCACCGAGAAAGGCGCCAGCGACGCATTGAACGGCGTGGACGCCATAATTGTTCCGGGCGGCTTCGGTATTCGCGGCATTGACGGCAAAATTGGGGCGTTGCGTTGGGCCCGCGAACACAAGGTTCCCACCTTGGGCATTTGTTTGGGCCTGCAATCCATGGTTATCGAATATGCTCGTAACGTTTTGGGGTATGCGGACGCTTCTTCGACGGAGTTTGACCCAGAAACCGAACACCCAGTGGTTGCCACCATGGCCGAACAAAAGGAAATCGTTGCTGGTGCGGGCGATATGGGCGGCACCATGCGTCTTGGGGCGTATGACGCCGTTTTGGCGCCAAATTCCGTGATTGCGGAAACTTATGCGGTGGATAATCCAGGGGCGAAACCCGGGGAATCTTTCGTGGTCAATGAGCGTCACCGCCACCGTTACGAGGTGAATAACGCTTATCGGAAAGAATTGGAGGACGCCGGAATGGTGTTTTCGGGAACCTCGCCTGATGGCACGCTGGTGGAATTCGTGGAATTGCCGCGCGACGTTCATCCGTATTATGTTTCAACCCAGGCTCACCCGGAGTTCAAGTCGCGGCCCACCCACCCGCACCCGCTGTTTGCGGGCCTTATTGGTGCGGCTCTGGATCACGCCGAGCCTTAAGTTCCGCCATGAAACTCCGCGATCAGCCGTTTTGTTACCCAATTCTTGAGCACAAAACGGTGTACTCTGGCCGTATTTTTGACCTCGTTTCGGATACCGTGGATTTGGGTTCGGATGGCACGGTAATTCGGGAATACGTGGCTCACCCTGGTTCGGTCGCTATTTTGGCGCTCGATAAAGATGACCGAGTAGCCGTAATTAATCAGTATCGTCATCCCGTAAAAGCAATTCTTTGGGAAATACCTGCCGGGTTACTAGACGTAACAGGCGAGAAAGCGTTAACCGCAGCAAAAAGGGAATTAGCCGAGGAAGCCGATTTGGCGGCCAACCGTTGGGACCTTTTGGTTGATTTCGTCACCTCGCCTGGGGGCACTAATGAGGCGTTGCGCGTGTTTTTGGCGCGCGACTTATCCAAAACCTCCCAGACCTTTCATCGAACCGAGGAAGAAGCAGAAATGCGCGTCGAGTGGCTGCCCTTGGATGAAATAGTGGCCGGGATTCTTGCCGGGCGGTTCCGCAACCCGGCCCTGGTGCTGGGTGCCCTCGCTGCATTCGCCGCCCGCGCCGCCGACTGGGCGCCGCTCCGTGCCACCGACACCCCCTGGCCAGACCGCCCGGAGGCTGTTTAGCTGCTAGACACCCGCTGCCGAAACTTCCTCCTTGAGCGAAGCGAGGCGCTGCGCGAGCCCAAAATCTGGCCTGATATTGGCCAGAGGATTTATTTTTTCGCAAATACGCCATAGGCTTGCTTGCCGTGGGAACCGATGTATTCGAGGCAACCGGGGCGAACCTGACCGGCCAGGCCGATGCGACAGCGAGCGCCGAGGCGACCGGTTCTGGGCGTCCGGGCGCAGCGGCGTCGGTCGCCAGCGCGGAGCCGCAACGCACCGAGAAGCCGCAACGCAGCGACGAAGAAATCATTGACCAGTTTCGAGGGTACGAGTACGGCTGGCGAGATTCTGACGCGGCCGGGCAAAGCGCGCAACGCGGTCTCAACGAGCAGGTGGTGCGCGACATTTCCGGCCTTAAGCAAGAGCCGCAATGGATGCTCGACATGCGCCTGCGCGGGCTAACACTTTTCGACAAGAAGCCCATGCCAACTTGGGGCGCGGACTTGACCGACATAGACTTCGACAAAATCAAATACTTTGTGCGCTCCACCGAAAAGGTCGCCAATTCGTGGGACGATTTGCCGCAGGACATCAAAGCCACGTACGACCGTTTGGGCATCCCCGAGGCCGAAAAGCAGAGGCTAGTGGCCGGGGTGGCCGCCCAATACGAGTCCGAGGTGGTTTATCACCAGATCCAAGAGGATTTAGCGGCCCAGGGGGTAATTTTCCTCGACACCGACACCGCACTAAAGGAACACCCGGAACTGTTCACCGAATACTTTGCCACGGTGGTGCCTCCGGGGGACAACAAATTCGCCGCGCTTAACACGGCGGTCTGGTCAGGCGGCTCATTCATTTACGTTCCAAAAGGCGTCCACGTTGAGATCCCATTGCAGGCCTATTTCAGGATAAACACCGAAAACATGGGCCAGTTTGAGCGCACCCTAATCATTGCGGACGAAGGCTCAAACGTTCATTACGTTGAGGGCTGTACGGCGCCAATATACTCCAGCGACTCGCTCCATTCGGCGGTGGTGGAAATCATCGTAAAAAAGGACGCCCGCGTTCGGTACACGACCATTCAGAACTGGTCAAATAACGTGTACAACCTCGTGACCAAGCGGGCCACGGTGGCCCAAGGCGGCACCATGGAGTGGGTGGACGGCAACATCGGCTCCAAAGTGACCATGAAATACCCGGCCATCTGGTTATTGGGCGAGCACGCCCGTGGCGAAACCCTTTCCATCGCATTCGCAGGCACGGGCCAGCACCAAGACGCCGGGGCCAAAATGGTACACGCGGCGCCGAACACCTCATCTTCGATAGTCAGCAAATCGGTGGCGCGCGGAGGCGGGCGAACCTCATATCGCGGCTTAGTACAGGTCAAAAAGGGCGCCCACGGTTCGGCAAGTAACGTGCTTTGTGACGCGCTGCTGGTTGACCAAATATCAAGGTCTGACACCTACCCTTATGTGGACGT
>JAITCS010000194.1 GCA_031282935.1 Cellulomonadaceae bacterium | reverse complement strand
CTGGGTTTGGAATGTCGGCATCGCAGACCCCTTCGACAACCAGAAAGTCATGGCCCGCTTCTCCCTGCGGGACGGCGCCGTGGCAACCTCTGGGCCAGCCGAACGGGGCGCCCACATTTTCAACCCCGAAACCGGGCTGCCCGCCAGCTCCATGGACGGAGGGGTTTCCGGGCCGGACGCTGGTGGTGGGGCGGACGCCGTAGTGTCCGCAACCGTGATAGCCGACAGCCTGACCATGGCCGACGTCTGGGCCACCACGGCTGTTGTGGCTGGGTTCAACGATTTGTCTTGGATTTCCCACGCAGACACGAAATCGGGGCTGCTCGTTTCCAAGGACAACCGGACGCGGCGGTGGGCTGGTGCGGTGGAGTTGCCCGACGCTTAGTTTGGTCTGCTGTGGTGGTTTCGGCAGGCCCGGGTTTCATATATGTCGGTGGGGGCGAAAGCAACATTTTGGGTGGCAGAGATCAGAATCTCGTGGTCGGCGCCCGCAAACTCAAGGCGCCAAGTCCAGGCAAATAGCGAGGGCACGGCAATCGCCACGATTTCGAGTGTCGTTTCGGCGACCCAGGCGTAGGCGGCGTAAAGTATTTCTTGTGCAGACCTCCCGAGGTCCTTGTTCGCATGCCAGGAACCGTACCTAGCCTGGAACTCGGTGGGCGGCCCGAACAGCGCCGGTTGCACACCGGCAGTCGGGGGTAGTTGGACGGCGATAGTTTCATCGTCTAAAACCTCAAAGCCAACCTCAGCGCCTTCAATCCCTTTAGCAAGGGGCTGCCGCGCACCTGGTAGGCCGGTGCCCGCAGGCTCGGCACCAAGCGTGTCGGGCACGCGATACCTGACTCCGCTCGCCCTGGAACCGGTGGCGGTCTGCGCGCTGCCCTGCGGGGGTGGCACCTGCAACCCGGTAGGCATTACCGGGCCAAGTCCAGTGGCGTCGTCGTCGGGCAGAATAGCTAACACGGAATCATCAAAAGCGGCACCTAAATCATCCCAAACCGCGTTTATCTGCTTTTCCATAAAGTTGTTGGCCGCTGTCATAACTATAACCGCATCATACTTTGGCCAAATAATCACATACTGCCCAAATATGCCATCCGCTCTCACAGCACCGAACCGACAAATCCACATTTGATAACCGTAGCCAGTTTGAGAATCCGCTAACTGTGGGCTCTCCAACGCCCAGGGCACTTTGCTCAGATTGCCAATTTGGTATTTAGTCATTTCCGAAATCCAGGTGGCAGGTAACAGTTGCTGCCCGTTCCACTGCCCTTTACCTAAAATGAGTTGTCCGATCTTGGCTAAATCCTCAGTCTTGAGAGATAATCCAAAACCGCCCATGTTGATGCCTTGCGGGTTGAGGTCCCAGTTGGCGCCCACGATTCCCAAGGGCTGGAACAATCGGGTAGTCACATAATCCAGTAAGGTGAGGCCGGTGAGCTTTGTAATTATCGCCGATAAAAGATAAGTTGAAGCGGTGTTGTAATTGAATTCCGCCCCCGGCTTTGTTTTAAACTTGGCGCCTAAAAAGGTTTCCACCCAATCCAAACGCCCCATCGCGGCGTGCGCGTCGGCACCATATAATTCATCGAAAACGTCGAAATCTCGATGCCCGCCTCCCATCGTGAGCAGATCGTGCACCGTCAAATCGGCCAGATTGTCTTTATCGCTGTTATCGGGAGCCGCGAAATCTAGTAGCGTTGCCACCTTATCGGTGACCGCGAACAGGCGTTCTGAAATGGCGAAACCCACCGCGAGTGCCGTGACTGTCTTTGACACGGAGAACAACATTTGCTCAGTGTCGGGGCCATAGGGTGCCCAATATGCCTCGGCGACCACCGTGCCGTGGCGCGCCACCAGCGCGGAGTGGACGCTGCCGATGGCGTTCAAGGTTTCTAGCCACCGCTCCAAGGCGGCTCTGGAAACCCCGGCGAACTCGGGCGCACAGCGGGGGAGGGCCGCCGCGCCGAAACTAGTGGTCAAATCGCCGCCTGCGACCGCCGCCACGCCGCCAGCAGCACCCGCGCTACCGCCGTCAAAATGTGATTTACCCGGCTCAACCGCTTTCTTTGCCCTCACGAGCAGCGATTTTATGCCGTCTTGCCGATTTTCCCGGTAGGTCGGGCGCGAGTTGCCGCCAACGCTGGTAAGCTTGGGTACATGGTTGACAAAATCTTGTCGGATGATGAGGCCTACCGGTCTTTTAAGTTGGGTCACTGGGCTGAGGCTATTGACGTCCGCGACTTTATCCTAACGAATTTCACCCCTTACACTGGGGATGCTTCGTTCTTGGAAGGTCCCACCGAAAAAACATTGCGGGTCTGGGACACCTTGAGCAACACTTTCCTAAAGGAAGAACGGGAACGTCGAGTATACGATGTTGATACCACGACCCCGGCAGATATTGACGCATTCGCCGCCGGTTACATCTCAAAAGACGATGATGTAATTGTCGGTTTGCAAACCGATACCCCGCTTAAGCGCGCCATGATGCCGCAGGGCGGCTGGCGTATGGTTGAAACCGCTATCAAAGAGGCCGGCAAAGAGCCTTCCGAGGCGATTAAGGAAATCTTCACTAAATATCGCAAAACGCACAATGACGGTGTTTTCGATATTTACACCCCGCGTATTCGCGCCGCCCGTTCCTCGCACATCATCACCGGTTTGCCTGACGCATATGGCCGTGGCCGCATTATTGGTGATTACCGCCGGGTCGCCCTTTATGGTGTGGACACGCTAATCGCTGAGAAGCAAAAAGAGAAAGACCGCAACCTGGGCCAGCCTTTCACCGAGGATTGGGCGCGGGATCGGGAAGAGCACAGCGAGCAAATCAAAGCTCTGCAAAAGCTGAAGAATCTCGGCAACATTTACGGTCTCGAATTGGGCCGCCCGGCTCGCAATTTCAAGGAAGCCGTGCAGTGGACCTACATGGGTTACCTGGCTTCGGTAAAGTCCCAAGACGGCGCCGCCATGTCCATTGGTCGCTTGTCGCAATTCTTTGACTGCTATGCGGATCGTGACTTCGCTGAGGGCACTTTGACGGAATCCGAGGCGCAGGAAATCATTGACGCTCTGGTTATCAAACTGCGCATTGTACGATTCTTGCGCACTATTGATTACGATCAAATATTCTCCGGCGATCCTTATTGGGCAACTTGGTCTGATGGCGGTTTCACCGAGGATGGGCGGCCTTTGGTTTCCAAGACATCGTTCCGCCTTTTGCAGACCCTGCGCAATCTCGGGCCTGCTCCAGAGCCGAACATCACGATCTTCTGGGATCCCGAATTGCCTGAGGGTTACAAGGACTTCTGCTCCGCGATTTCGATTGAAACCTCGGCCTTGCAATACGAGTCTGACGAGCAGATTCGTGCCCATTGGGGCGATGACGCAGCTATCGCTTGTTGCGTTTCCCCGATGAAGATCGGCAAGCAAATGCAGTTCTTCGGCGCTCGCGTTAATTCCGCCAAAGCTTTGCTGTACGCGATGAACGGTGGCCGCGACGAGGTCAGCGGCAAGCAGGTTTGCAAGGGTTACGAGCCGATCAAGGATTCCGGCAAGGACATTGACGTTGTCCGTGGCGATAAGCACTTGAAGCAGGATACCGTGCCGCTAGACTTCAATGAGGTCTGGGACAAGTACGAGAAAATGCTTGACTGGGTAATTGGTACTTATGTGGAAGCGCTGAACATTATTCACTACGCGCACGACAAGTACGCATATGAGTCCATTGAAATGGCGCTGCACGATGGTGACATCGTTCGCACGATGGGCTGCGGTATCGCCGGTTTGTCTATTGTGGCCGATTCCCTGTCTGCGGTTAAGTACGCGAAAGTTTATCCGATCCGCGACGAAACCGGGCTTATCGTTGACTACAAGACCGAGGGCGATTTCCCGCGTTACGGCAACGACGATGACCGCGCCGACGACATTGCGGCAGTGGTCGTTTCCACGGTAATGGCAAAGATCAAGGAAATCCCGATGTACCGGGATGCGATCCCAACCCAGTCCGTGCTCACCATCACCTCGAACGTCGTCTATGGCAAGGCCACGGGCGCGTTCCCGTCGGGTCACCAGGCCGGCACCCCGTTCGCGCCGGGTGCAAACCCGGAGAACGGCGCCGACACCCACGGTATGCTTGCCTCGATGATGTCTGTCGGCAAGTTGAACTACTCCGACGCTTTGGACGGCATCTCGCTGACCAACACGATCACGCCTTCCGGCCTCGGCCGAAACAAGGAAGAGCAAGTGAAAAACCTAGTCGGCGTTCTCGATGCAGGGTTTATCCCGCAAAGCTAATTCCGCTAATCCAGAGCCGGTTCGATCTCAGAACCGGTTTGCAGGCCGATTGCCAAGAGTATAAGGAGTAGTAACTATGACAGTTAAAACGTTTGATGAGCGTCTTTCCGAGATGAAGGCCCGCCGCGACGACACTGGCGGGGTGCAGGGGCTGTACCACGCGAACATCAATGTGCTCAACAAGGAGACATTGGAGGACGCAATGGCACACCCCGAGAACTACCCCCAGTTGACCGTGCGCGTGTCCGGTTATGCTGTTAACTTTGTCAAGCTCACCCCCGAGCAGCAAAGGGACATCATCACCCGCACATTCCACGAAAACGCCTAAAAGCATAAACAGTAAAAACTGGTCGGATGGTTTTATCCGGCCAGTTTTTACTGTTTAGAGTATTCCCAATCACTACGGCGCGATTGCCAGCATTTGCACATTTGCTACTTCGTTGGCGATAACCGTAATTTCCTGTGGGTTAAGGTGAGCTAGGGAGCCAGACCCGATTGGGGGGATAAAATATCCGGTAAGTCTGTACCTTCCAGTTGCTAGTTCAAGAGTAAATGAACCTTCGGCGGTTATCGGAACAGTGAATTCTCGACCCCTACTGTTTCTCGCGGTAATATTACCCGTAGCGCTTTCGACCCACCAAGGCTCCTGCGGGACTACCCCGCCTATTTCGCGCACGGTTCCTGTGATAGTACCGTACCGGCTGCATGACGCGGTTCCAAATAGAACTAACAAGGCAAAGACTACAGTTGCCCACGTTTTAGGCTTCCGTAACATTATCATCACCCCCATACCGGGCTAATGCCGTGAGGCTCGCATTGGGCACAGTGTAGGGTTTCGGGTGCGCAGCACACGCGACGGCGCGCAAAAGTTATTATGTTGTTACCAATCCAAATGCTTAACCACGTATCATTTTCGGCAAATTTGGCGTACCCGATTGGCTACCCTAATAGACTATTGCCCTAATAGATAATGCACAGCGCCGCCACCGCAGCCCGCCCTAAAACTTCAGGCGAATGCGAAACGGGAACCCTAGGAGAATAACATGTTGAAGCGGTTAACCCGTAGTGCCGTTGCAGTGGCGCTAGCAGTTGCGAGTTCACTAACACACCATCAAAACGGTCGCTAAAGAGGGTTAAGACATGCCGATATTCCGCAGGGCAAAGCAGCGCCCAGGCACATACTGGTTGGGTAAAAGGGTGGCGGAGTTGCCCGATTATATTCCGGCTTCGATTCGAGGCGGCTCGCACCGGATAACCGAGATAGGGGAGTCGGTGTTGCATGAACCGGCGCAAAAGGTTACTGAGTTTGGAACCCCAGACCTAAAAGAGCTTATCGATGACATGTTTTCTACGATGGATATTGCCGAAGGTGTGGGCTTAGCGGCGCCTCAGATCGACGTTAACAAACAGATTTTTGTTTATGATGTGCCCGATGATAATGGGGATAGGCATGTGGGTTACATAATAAATCCCGTGCTGGAAACCGTAGATGATAGCCCGCTAAATCGTGAGGAAGGCTGCTTATCGGTCCCCGGCAGTTCTGCCGAACTAAAG
>JAITCS010000180.1 GCA_031282935.1 Cellulomonadaceae bacterium | reverse complement strand
AAAGCCAGGATCCAGCCTTTCCGGTGGCCAACAGCAGCGGCTGTGCATCGCGCGCGCCATCGCCGTCAAACCCCAAGTGCTTTTGATGGATGAGCCGTGCTCCGCGCTCGACCCCATCTCAACCCTGGCCATCGAGGACCTGATTCAGGAACTCAAGCAGGACTACACCATCGTAATCGTCACCCACAACATGCAGCAGGCCGCCCGCGTCTCCCAGCAGACCGCCTTCTTCAACATCGCGGGCACCGGCAAGCCCGGCAAACTGATTGAGATGGACTCCACGCCGATCATATTCTCCACGCCGCACCAGAAGTCCACCGAGGATTACGTCTCCGGCCGCTTTGGTTAGCGCCTCCGGCGGTTGAGCCTGGTCGAAACCCCGGAATCTTTACCTACGGGAGCGCATTTAGGCCCCTGCCAACCGGACGCCTGATGTTAACGGGCGCGGTGCTACCGCGCACTGTCCCGGTGGTTGAGCCGCCTCCGTTGGTTGAGTCCACCCGTTGGTTGAGCCCCGTCGAAACCACCGGGCAACTACACTGCGCGGTTACACCCTCACCCCACGAAATTGCCCACAATTTCGCGGGGACCCCGAGTCCGCGCCCTTAAAGCTTTGCGGAGCCGAGTTGGCAGAAGCCTAAAAATACCGCCGCAGCGACACACTGCGCCAGCCGATTTGCGGTTTCGTACCGAATGACCAGGGATAAAGGGCGGTGAGCGACATCACCTATCGGAGAGCGCCGAGTTATGGGTCGAAACGTTCTGAATAAGTGTGCGGTAGTTCACAAAGTGGTAAAGTCTAGTTTGGGAAAGGGGCCATTTGTATGAACTTTGAAGTGGGCGAAACGGTTGTTTATCCGCACCACGGTGCCGCGGAAATTGAGGAGATCAAGGTACGCAAAATCCGCGGCCAAGAAATGACATTTCTGAAACTGAGAGTCGCTCAAGGCGACATGACCATTGAGGTTCCGGCCGATAACGTTGAAATGGTTGGGGTTCGTGATGTGGTGAACCAGGAGGGCCTGGATCGGGTCTTTGAGGTGCTGCGTGCCACCCACACTGAGGAGCCGGCCAACTGGTCGCGCCGTTACAAGGCCAACCAAGAGAAGCTCGCCTCCGGCGACGTGATCAGGGTTTCTGAGGTAGTGCGCGATCTTTCGCGTCGTGACAACAATCGCGGCCTTTCCGCTGGTGAGAAGCGTATGCTGGCTAAAGCGCGGCAGATTCTCGTGTCTGAGTTGGCGCTGGCTGAGAAAACTGAAGAAGAGGCCGCTGGTCGCATCCTTGATGAGGTATTAGCCTCCTAAGGGGTTCAGCCCTAATAAGGTGAGTAGCGCCGTGCGAGTCTGTGCGATTTTGACCGCAGCAGGTTTGGGGGAGCGTCTTGGTGCCAATGTGCCCAAGGCGCTCGTTCCCGTTAACGGCAAAGCGCTGGTGGCTTGGGCTTTCGAGAACCTGGCCGCCTCCGGAGTGGTTGGGCACGTAATCGTCACCTGCCCGCCCGGCTTTGAGGGTCCCTTCGCCGAGGCTTTGGGCATTGCGCCCCCCGGCGAACCAGTTTTGCCCGTGCCGTGCGCCCCGGCGGAGACCCACGCTTTTACCGCACTGCCTGCCACCCCCTCCGCATTTGTAGCGACCCTCCTGCAATCCGCACCGCCTGCCCACACGGGCGACACAATGTGTTTGGCCCCGGACGACGTGACGAATGACTTCTCTTTGACCCAGGCATCCGCGCCTTCCGGCCCCTTGATAAAATCGCTACCGACCGCAGACCCGGTTTCATCTCCGCAGAGTCGAACCTCCCCGCTCTCCGAACCTGGCCCGTCAGCCGAGTTGCTTGTTGGGGGTGGGACACGGCAGGAGTCGGTGGCGGCTGCTCTCGCCGCTCTGCCAGATGATTGCGAGATCGTGCTGGTTCACGACGCCGCCCGGCCTTTTGCAAGCCCAGCCCTGGTGCAGTCGGTGGTCGAGGCTGTGGCGGCCGGAAATCCCGCCGTAATCCCTGGTATACCGGTCGCAGACACCATAAAGCGCCTAGACCATCCCCTACCGGCGCCCGTCGAGCCGACCGCCGGTGGTTTCCCCCCGCAGGGGGCATTTGTGGTGGGGACTGAGCCTCGGGAGTTGTTGGCGGCGATTCAGACGCCCCAAGGGTTCCGGCGCGACGTGCTGGAGCGGGCGCACAAGGAGGCAGAGGGGACCGCCACCGATGACGCAGCGCTAGTCGAGGCGCTCGGGGAGCCGGTGCTGGTTATCGCTGGCGAGCCAACGGCGCGAAAAATCACCACCCCACAGGATTTGGCCTGGGCCGAAAACTTGTTCTCGCCAATCTAGCGCGCGCTAAAGGCCACGAAACGCCCATGAGTCGTCAGGGCATTAGGAGCGAAAACTTTACATATGCTACTATTATTTACACTTGCTACACTACTTTATGTTTGCTAGCCAAGCGGTCATTTCAGAGGTGGAACGCGGGACAATCCAGTTCACTCTGCCAGGGTTTGCCAAATGGGTACTCGACGAAATTAGGTAGCGCTTTCGCTGCTTGGCTGGATAGGCGGGCGCGGTTGCACCGCGCTCTTTGACATTGGGCGAAACGTCGGCAGGGGCCTAAAAAACGCCGTCGAGACTCGGCATGTTGGTCGGGGCGAAATGCCGCCAGAATCCGCGAAATTACGCTCCGCGCGCCAAATCACGCCAATGCCGCTTGTCAAACCCCGTGAAATGGCCAAAAAGCGCGCAAATGCGCCGTTTTTCCCAGGTTTTGCTTAGGCTGTCCACGTGCGGGCTTGTCGAAGCCCACCAAAGACAGGCGTAACTGTAGGCAAATCGCCGCCAACCAACAGGCGGCACCTATGAGAGGAAATTCTTATGGCACTAATCAAGGCCGATGTTGTAGCGCAAATCGCTGACAAGGCTGGCATCACCAAGACCGACGCTGAGGCGGCGCTCAACGCTTTCCAAGAGGTGCTGGTTGGCGCTTTGGCGAGTGGCGAAGAGGTCAAACTGACTGGCCTGTTCACCGTGGAGCGTGTGGAGCGGGCTGCTCGCACTGGGCGCAACCCGCGCACGGGGGAGCCGCTGGAGATCGCTGCGAAATCGGGCGTGAAGATTTCCGCTGGCTCGCTGCTCAAGAAAGCCGTTGGCGAATAAGTTTTGCCAAATTGAAAAGCGCCGTCTAGGGAAAGGCGGCGCTTTTTGCTTTATAATCAACGATGGTCTTTCCGCTCTCCGTCGTTTTTACTTGACCAAGTAATCGATGTTTTGTCCCAATAGGCTCAGGCGGGATGTTTCACGTGGAACATTGCGGCTGTTGGGGAGGGGCGGTTAGATTTCGTGGTGGCGTTCGAGGGCGCGCATGGCAAGCCAGCCCAGCGGAATCCGCGCCCAGTAGGTGATCAGCCGGAAAAGCAGCGTCACGGTGGTCGCAATGACAATCGGCAATCCGGCGGCGGTGAGGCCAGCAATAAGCGCGCCCTCCACGCCGCCCAAACCGCCGGGGGTGGGGATCAGGGCGCCCAGGGTGTTGCCCACCAGGTAAATCACGGCCACGTCAATCAAGTTCATTGAGTACCCGAACGCGTGCAACGCCCCCGAGAAGGTCATCACGTACGCGAAAGACATCAGCAGGTTGCCGCCGAGGCCCAGCGCCAGACGCCTGGGCTGGGAGAGCATTTCGGACAGCCGGGGCCACAGTTGGCGCAGGGTGGGCGCGATTTTCGACCACACCCAAGCGCGCACCGGCGGGATCAGCATCATAATCACCAAAACCAGCAACACCAGAAGTAGCGCCACCAGCACTGTAGCCGAGGGCAGCATGATCAGGCCGCCGGTGCCCGTTGAAAGCGACAGCACCAGCAACATCACCACGGTCACCACGATTTGCGAGGTCTGCATGAGCGCCACCACCGCTAAACCCACCGAGGTCGGGATGCCTTTGCGGTTCAGGTAACGCAGGTTCAGCGCGGCCGGGCCGATCCCGGCGGGGGTGGCCAGCGCCACGAAACTCCCCGCCAACTGCGCCAGCACCGTTTTGCCGAGCGGAATCCTGTTCGGGGTGAAAGAGGTCAAGGTCAGGGCCGCCCCGAGAATGGTCAGCATGGAGAACCCGAACGCGATGGCCACCCAGCGGGGGTTGGCGCCCGTGACGGCCGCTTGCAGTTGCGCGAAGTTCACGGTGGTCACGGCGACAACGATGGCAGTGGCCGTTATGGCAAGCATTATCAGGGTGCGCGGGGTGAACCGGGCCAGCGGCTGCGGAGCCTGGGACATGCCCTCGGTTTCGGGCAGACGCTCGGCGAGTTCCTTGCGCAGGGTGGGGAGCAGGCCGCGTTGGGCTCGAACCTCCGACTGCATGGCGGCCGGGAGGGCCACCGTTTGCAGCAGCGGGCCGATGGCGGCCAACTCTGGCTCGGGCAACGCTTGGGTGGCGCCCGCTAGCGCTCGCTCTGGCCCGACGCGCAGCGCGAACAGGGAGAGCAGTTGCACAAGGTCGAGGCGCTTGGACAACTGGCTGGCCGCAATCTCCCCGTGCTCCCACCCCGAAATCCACACCTGATCCCCGCGCACCAAAATGACGTCAGGGCTGAGTTGGTGGTGGGCGAGTCCGGCGGCGTGCGCCTGGAGCAGTTGCGCCCAGGCCTCGGCCATGAGGCTATTGCCGTTCGCGCCTTCCAGGTCGTCGTCGGAAATGTCCCTCAGAGCCACAGCCGCGCCGAGGTGTTCAAAAACCAGGGCAGCGGAATCATCGGCCATACCCATGCCCAACAACCTGGGCGTGCGCACCCCCGCCGCAGTGGTGGCGAACGACATCAGGGCCGTGCGCTCGGTGGCCCCCTTGAGCGAGAACTCCGCCCGCGTGCCGACCCCTTTGAGGCGAACCACCCGCCACAGCCGTTGCACCACCGAGGGCACTTGGCGGTCGCCGTCGAGCATTTCGACGTCGTAGCGGCTGCCGTCGTCGGCGATCATTGCGTAAATGCGGGTTTGCGCGGAGCGGGCTAGGGCGGTGGCGGTTGAATCGGAGGAGGTTTTGATGGCGGCGGTGTTGGTGGCGGTTTCGGTTTGGGACAAATCGGAGGACGGCGAAGGATCGGACGGCAGCGAGAGATCGGACGGCGGCAAGGATAGCGTGGAACCGGACGATCCAGAGGTCTCAAGAACGGAGCCGGTTTCGCCGGGTGCCCCGTCGTACGCGACAAACTCGCTGATGGAGTGCAGCCGGGCCGATTCGATTCCCCGGTCGGCCACGCGAACCAGCGCTCGCGGCCGCCACCCCGCCCGCTCAATCGCCGCCACTAAATTGGGGCCGTACGCGCGCTCGGTGCGCACCCCCGCCGTGTATTGGGTGGCGTGGGCGAGCAGCGACCC
>JAITCS010000152.1 GCA_031282935.1 Cellulomonadaceae bacterium | reverse complement strand
GGTGAAAGGTCGCGGTGCGCTAAAGCTGCTGTTTTTGTTGCCGGTAGCGGTTGGCGCGGCGGCGGTAGTGGCGCGGCGGGCGCTAAAGAGCAACGCTGGTGGCGGTTCAACTACCACTGCATCGCACAAAGACACTCACCACGAGTTCTGAACAGTGCAGTGAGATGGGCCGCGTGACAGGGGAGCGGCCCCGAATTGGGGTTTTGGCGCTGCAAGGCGACATCGCGGAACACCTGCGCGCCTTGGGGCTGGCCGGAGCGGAAGCCGTGCCGGTCAAGACCTTGTCCGCGCTAGAGCAGGTTGAGGGCTTGGTGCTGCCCGGCGGGGAGTCAACCGCCATCATGAAACTGCTGCGGGTGTTCGATCTCGTTGAGCCGGTGCGCGCCCGCATTGCCGCTGGTATGCCTGTTTATGGCAGTTGCGCGGGCATGATTCTGCTCGCCGATGAGTTGGCTAACCCTGCCGCGAACCAGGAAACCATTGGCGGCATGGACGTGGTGGTGCGCCGAAACGCTTTCGGGCGGCAGGTTGACTCTTTTGAGGTGGATCTCGAAATGTCCCAGGTGGAGGGCGCCCCGATTCGGACGGTATTCATCCGGGCACCTTGGATAGAAAAAACGGGGCCGAACGTGCAAGTTTTGGCGCGCATCCCCGAAAAAGATGTCCACGGGCACAAGTTGGCTGCGGCGTCAGGTAAGATCGTGGCAGCAAGGCAAGGCAGGCTGCTCGTGACGGCATTCCATCCGGAAGTTACCGGGGATAATCGGGTACACGAATTGTTTGTTGACATAGTGAAACAAGCTGGGGTTTAGGTAAATGTCGGGACATTCTAAGTGGGCAACCACTAAGCACAAAAAAGCTGCAATAGACGCGAAGCGCGGTAAGTTGTTCGCCAAGCTCATCAAGAACATTGAAGTGGCGGCTCGAGCTGGTGGCGGCGATCCCGCCGGAAACCCTACGCTTTATGACGCTATCGTAAAGGCGAAAAAGTCATCGGTTCCTAACGACAACATAGACCGGGCGGTAAAACGAGGTTCCGGGGTTGGCAGCGATGCCGTGCAATACATTGACAAAATGTATGGTGGCGTTATCCAGGGCGTCGCCGTTTATGTGGAGTGCCTAACGGATAATGTGAACCGGGCCGTTGCCGAGGTTCGGGTGGCTTTTACCCGAAATGGCGGTAAATTCGCCGAAGATATCGGTTCCGTTTCGCGGCTTTTCGCTCGCAAAGGGCTTATTGTGGTGCCCAAGGCGCCAGGGGTTGGCGAGGACGAGGTAATGATGGCGGCCCTCGATGCGGGCGCTGAGGAAGTTACCGACGCTGGCGATGTTATTGAAGTGCTGTGCGAAGCTCCCGATTTGGTGGCGGTGCGTAAAGCTATTCAGGATGCCGGGATTGATTATGATTCTGCGGACTCCATTTTCCACCCCGATCAAATGATGTTAGTGCAAGCGGATGTCGAAACCGCGCAAAAGGTGACCCGCCTAATTGACGCGCTCGAAGACCTAGACGACGTGCAGAACGTCTATGCCAATTTCGACATCTCCGATGAAGTTGCCGCCGCTCTTGAAGCCGAGTAATTATCGTGACGCAAAAAACTGAAGCAGAACCCGTCAAGGCCTTTGCCGGTGAAAATGATGCCGATAAAACCGCCGCGCCTGTGCGGGTTTCGGCGGAATCTGAGAAAGAAAAGGTGGTTGACCCGGCCATTGAAGAGCTGTGGGCTCGGCGACCGAAGTGGGCTGGGGATGGCTGCGGTGGGTAGATCGTGGTGCCGGTCGTTGCTGGGTATTGCCGAGGGAGCGATGCGCAATAGGTCGCCAATGCAAATGGGGATGAGATATAAGCGATGCGATGAGGGCAATACGGGGGGTATTGCCGAGGGAGCGATGCGCAATAGGTCGCCCCATTTGATTTGGCGATGAGGGTATTAGGGGTTGACCCGGGCCTAACCCGGTGCGGCATCGGGGTTGTTGATTCGGCGCCCGGTCGCAAGGCTGAGTTCGTGGCCGCTGGGGTGATCCGCACCGACCCGGATTTGGCCGCTGACCTGCGTTTATTGGGGATCGCCCAAGGCCTGGAGCTTTGGCTCGATGAGTTTGTGCCTGACGTGGTCGCGGTGGAGCGGGTTTTTGCGCAACACAATCATTCCACGGTGATGGGCACCGCGCAGGCGGCTGGTTTGGCGATGGTCGCTGCGGCGCGGCGCAAGGTGCCCGTGGCGCTGCACACCCCTTCGGAGGTAAAGGCGGCCGTGACTGGAAATGGGCGCGCCGAAAAGGCTCAAGTACAGTTTATGGTGCAACGCATCCTAAAGCTCGCAGAAACGCCGACTCCTGCCGACGCTGCCGACGCCCTCGCCTTAGCCATCGCCCACCTGTGGCGCCCCGCAGGTGCGTTGCAGGGCGGCGAGCGGAATCAGGTGGCGCCCGCGCAGCGCCAATGGGCAGCCGCTCAAGCCGCCGCTAGACGAGCAAAAGCCAAATACTCGCCAGCGTCATGACCGGAATTGCGCGCCGCTGCGCCGAAGTGCCACCCGAATACCGAGATTCGATTATCGCTAATCGCAATAAAGAGCCATGAAACTGAGCGCCTTAGCGGATAACACTCCGAGTTCGAGATTACGCTATCTGGATGCTTTCCGTACTGTGGCTATTCTGGTAGTGGTGTTCGGCCATTGGCTGATCATGACTGTCTGGGTGCGAGATGGGGAAATTCTAGGTTTCAGCGCGCTACCACAACTTACTCGGTTTTGGCCCCTGACATGGGTATTCCAAGTAATGCCTTTGTTTTTTTTGGTGGGCGGCATTGCAGGCGGGATATCATGGTCGCGCACAAAAGCCCGTGGTATTCCAATGGCGATTTGGTTGTTAGGCAGGCTGCGCAGGCTTTTGCCGCCAGCGCTAATAGTGTTGGGGTTGGCGGTTATTGGCGCGCTAATTGCTCGGCCTTTCGCCATTCGAGAGAGCCTAATTGAGCAAGCCGTTTTCGCGGTAACCATGCCGATGTGGTTTCTGGTGGTCTATTTGCTGCTCATAATGCTGACTCCGGCCATGTATTGGTTGCACAAGAAACACGGCTTGCTTGTAATTGGGGTAGTTAATACATCACCACCCACCGTAGCGTTATTGGCTTTGGTGCTAATGCAAGTCGGGGCAGCGTGGTTGCTATCGAAACCTGTGCAACGCCTTATGGAGCGTAATCGAACACTGTGGACTCTAGTAATTGCCATAAATAGTGTGACTATGACACTTTTTGTTTGGCATATGGTGGCGGCGTTAGCGGGGGCGCTTTTGCTCAACGCTTTTGATAGGCTGCCGCACTGGTACACTGGCACGGGGGTCGGTTCTGCCCATTGGTGGCAGGGGAGGATTTTATGGTTCGCGGTTTTGATTCCGATTCTTGCGCTGCTGGTGGCGGTGTTCGGGCGGCTGGAGGCGGCATCGGCGTTGGCTAAACCGCTACTGCCTCATAATTCGTTGGGCAGACGGGGGCGCCGTAAGGGGTTGGAACGCGCAGTAAGAGGTGCTGATACTGGCGGTGCCTCAGCATCTCGGATCGGTTCACATCGGCGGCGGCAAGTGGGCTTGCCAATAACACTTGCCACGATCGGCTGCTATTTGACAGTGGCTCTTGGTCTGTATTTGATGGCGTCTAGCCCGCCTGGCAATCATGGCCCCGCCATCATCCCCACCAGCGCTTTAGCGCTTGTTGCGCTAGGCGCTGTCGTTTTTTGGTTGTTGTCACGGCATATATCCCCGTTTTTGTCCGTGCCCTCGGATACGGTGGGAGCAGTTGAAGGGAGGGCATTGTGATCGGTGCATTACGGGGTACGGTACAAAAGGTGTGGCTGGATCGAGTCATGCTGGATGTGGGGGGCGTAGGGTTTGTCGCCTTCGCCACGCCACGCCTATTAGCCGACCTTCGGGTTGGGGCGCAGGCGCAGCTTGCCGTGGCATTTGTGGTGCGTGAGGACGCGTTGACCCTGTTCGCATTCCCTGACGACGATGAGCGGGAGGTCTTTGAAACCGCAAGATCAGTGACGGGAATTGGCCCAAAAACAGCGTTGGCGCTGCTCGCGGTACATTCCGCTGATGAATTAAGGCTTGCCATTGAGAACGGCGACGTGAAAGCCATCCAAAAAGTTCCCGGGATTGGGTCCAAGACAGCGCAACGCGTGTTGCTCGAATTGGGCGGGAAACTTGTGACTACCAGCGAATCCAAGGCAACCAAAGGCACTGGCGCTAGCGCGAGCGACAGGAACAAAGCCCAAGTAATTGAGGCCTTAGTGGGGCTTGGCTACCAAGCCAAAGCCGCTGAAGCTGCTGTTGACGATATTGTGGCAGCGGCCGATTCGCCAATAATCGCAGACGACGAGGTGCCCGCAATTCTGCGTGCGGCACTGCGAGCTTTCGGAGCGAAACGATGATTAGGCGAGCAGCAACACCCGCCCGGGGTGATAGACCATGAGTGACACAGGCAGGTTTGAGGAACCGCAATTTTCGACTGAACGCCTTGTCGCGCCAAGTTCAGACGAGGGCGAGCGGGCCGTAGAGGCTGCGCTGCGGCCAAAAAAACTCGCCGAGTTTGTGGGCCAACCCGTGGTGCGGGATCAATTATCCCTTGTGCTTGAGGCGGCGCTAGCCCGCAATCATCCGCCCGACCACGTGCTGCTGGCTGGACCGCCCGGGCTCGGAAAAACGACGCTGGCGATGATCATTGCCGCCGAACTCGGTAGTTCGCTGCGGGTAACCTCTGGCCCAGCAATTCAACACGCTGGCGATTTGGCCGCAGTGTTGTCCTCACTCGACGAGGGCGAGGTGCTCTTTATTGACGAGATTCACCGCCTTGCTCGCCCCGCTGAAGAGTTGCTTTACGTTGCCATGGAGGATTTCCGGGTTGACGTAGTGGTAGGCAAGGGTGCGGGGGCCCAGGCCATCCCGCTTACACTGCCCCCGTTCGTAGTTGTCGGGGCGACCACCAGGGCGGGCCTCCTGCCTGCGCCTTTGCGAGATCGGTTTGGGTTTGTGGCCCAACTAGACTACTACGATGTCGGCGACCTAGAGAAGGTGATTCTGCGTTCGGCGTGCTTGTTGGGGGAGGAAATCGAGCCAGCCGCCGCCCACGAAATCGCAAAACGCTCTCGGGGCACCCCGCGAATCGCTAACCGCCTTTTGCGAAGGGTGCGGGACTGGGCGCAAGTGCGCGGTTCCGGCGCGCTCAACCTTGAAGCGGCGCAGGCGGCATTGCAGGTTTATGAGGTGGACGCCCTTGGCCTTGACCGCCTTGACCGCGCCGTGCTCATTTCACTCTGTAAAAGGTTTGCCGGGGGGCCAGTGGGCATTGGAACACTTGCTATGACAGTTGGGGAGGAATCGGACACAGTGGAAACAGTTTGCGAACCATACCTTGTGCGGGAAGGCTTCTTGCTGCGCACACCAAGGGGTCGAGTAGCCACCGCAGCCGCCTGGCGACACGTTGGGCTAGAGCCGCCTACCGGCAGCGAGGCGCCCACCGGGCTTGAGGCGCCAGGTGGACAGCGGTCGCTGCTAAGTCACCTAAGCTGACGATCATGGATCCCATGTTACTCATCATGCTGTTGGGCATGCTCGGCTTGATGTTCTTTATGCAGTCCCGGGCGAAAAAGCAGCAAGCTACCCAAGCGCAGTTTCGGTCTAACCTCCAGCCAGGGCAGCGGGTGATGACCCAAGGTGGTCTTATTGGAACCATCGTGTCCATCAACGAAGCTGAGGACAGCGTTGTACTGGAATCCGCTGGCTCTTTATGCGAATACATGCGTGCCGGGATTTCCAAGACCCTGGAACCAGCGTCTGGATTTGCTGTGGCGCCTGCTGTTAGCGCGATCCCCGTGGGTACTCCCGTAACCGTGCTGGAGCCCGCTGCTGGCACAACCGTTGAAACTATCACCGAGGCGACTGTGGCTGGCGCGGAGCCAATCGCGGCCTACACCGGGGGTGAAACCGCTTCTGATTTTGACGTGCTAGACCAGCTCGCCGCCGAATACCAGCAGGGGAATGTAGAACAGAACCCCGAGTTCACCACTGGATTCGACACTTCCCTTTAGGCCGCGAAAACAGATCAACGGGAAGGAGAACCAGCGATGACGGAGCAGGATCAAATTGAAGTCGCTGCGCTAATTGCACTTGGCCCCCTGCGGGCCGCCGAACTGCGCACTCTGATTCGGGATGTGCCTGGTTATCCTCACGATCCGATTGTTTTTCGGGATATTACACCGCTGCTGGCAAATGGCCCGGCTTTCAAGGATGTCATTGAGGCATTCGCGGCGGCGGCCAAAGACCTCGACA
>JAITCS010000148.1 GCA_031282935.1 Cellulomonadaceae bacterium | reverse complement strand
CAGCACACTCGCGGTCAAGTCTCCTGAGCGCCAGGTCGTAATATTCTGTTTCAAGCTCGAAACCAGTGACATTCATGCCGTACTGTAGCCCTGCCACCATCTCTGTGCCGCTACCGGCGAAAGGTATAAGCAAGTTGCCGCCAGGCGTTCCAGCCATGAGAAGCAGGCGGGAGGCTACTGACAAAGGCTTCTGAGTCGGATGTTTGCCATCTGCTAACTCGCCGCTCTGCTTGTTGTTAGGAATGTCCCAAACTGTCCTCATCTGTTTCCCAGCGATTTTAAGCGAGTCACTGTCCCAACTGGCCAACTTCACCTCATCCGCATTGAAGCGGTATTTTCTGGACTTTGCGGTTCCGGTATGTGCCCAATGAATAGTCTCATGGCTCGCTGTCAAACGTCGGTTAGCCAAATTTGGAAACGCATTGCGTTTATACCAGATAATTTCATTAAGTATCTCAATACCGAGTAGTTGGCAAACGACATTTGCAATTCCTGAATTGTGGTAGGTGGAATGAATAAACAATGAGCCCGTTGGCTTAACTAGGCGTTTTACTTCCGCTAGATAAGATACTGTCATTGTGAAGCTCTCAAGTCCTGAGAGCATATCCCATTGCTGCGAGGTTATCGCCCACTCGCCACCGAAGCCAGATATGCCGTGACCAGCGGGTAGTGTCCAATTAGCAGATGTGCTGGCACCGTAGGGTGGGTCAATAATTGCGAGGTCAAACGAGTTGTCTGGTAGTTCGCGCATCCCCTCGATGGCGTCGCCAAGGTGTAAGTGCGCCTCATGACCCTGCACGGCCAAGGTTGCCCTGGTTACCTCAAGACTAGCGCTGGCTAGTTCCATGTCTTCTGCGCTCTCCATAGCTTGAGTCTGACACCACCTTCTGACACGCTCGCAACATGATACAAACATCCGTTCCGAAATCTCATCCACAACTCGGGAATGTCGCGATGAACTACGCAACGATACCATGCTCGATCAGAGCCTTAGCGCACTCTCGTGCCGCCTGCTACACAAGTTGGCACGGTGATTGGATGTCAAAGACCAAACGGAAATGGCGTAACGGACCACGAATTCAATACGCTTTTCCATTGCGTGCTCGCCTTGTGGTCAAAACGCTTAGCATTGAGGGAAGAATCTGAGCGCCGCTCAGCACTCGCAGAAATATCATTGTACAGCGCAACATAACGTTTCACCTGCTCCCACTCCTGGGCGTTCAGCAGCGGCTCGCTACCAACGTGATGTTCATCGGGTGCAACTCATCCGTAACATCGCGCGGTCGCAAGCTGAATGTCAACGGTGAAAGTACAACATGGTTATTCTATTGGTTCTGAGTGAAAAACGCACCATCCGACGCTTACTATGATTCCGAGCATGAGGAGATGGGGATAACTATCAACCCCCAGGACCGTATCTCGGGATTATGACGTGATATTTGGTGAGCGCGATAAAGCGTTCCGCTTGCTGCGGGATTGGACGCAAGAAAAAACTAATCGGAGAACTGGCGGCGAAAGGCCTAGAGCTCCATGTCACTACATTGTCAAAGATAGAAAAAGGTATTAGGCCGATAACACTTAAGGATATTTATGCGTTTGCGGCAGCCTTTGAAATTTCATTCCCTCTTGATACAAGACGCTGATAATGCAAAAAAGATCGAATTGCGAGAGCAAGAATCAGACTCGCAAAACTACAAGATGAGCGTCATGACCTATCGCTTCGAACCGAGGTCCTAAATCGGAGTCTACGCGCTACTGATAACGAAATTACAGAGCTTCAGCAGCAACTAGATAACGATTGGCTACAAGGTTAATGGCTAGTGTAAATAAGTATCAGCCCAACGGTCAAAAGGCTGTTTGGCGGCGCGTTACCGCGATTTGCATGGCAAAGAACATATGCACAGTTTTGGGCTAAAAAGGGATGCGCAAGCTTGAATTGACGACGCCACGACTAAACTTGCGTCCGGCACTCATTCGGCGCCGCAAGCGGGAAAAATAAAACTTAGCGCAGCGGTTGAGGTCTGGCTCGCAAATCCAAACTGGTCGGCATCCACACTATCAGAACACAAGTCAATCGCCACTCACCATATTCTCCCACGGCGGGGCGATATGCAACCTGCAAAGATCACTCACGACGACGTTCAGATTTGGACAACTGAACTGGCAGGCAAAATGTCTGCCAGTCGGGTTAAGCGAGTGCATGGTGTTTTATCATCCATCCTTAACCGCGCAATTAGGCCTAAGCATATTTAGGTAAATCCAGCCACCAGAATTGACTTACCAAAGGTAAAACTCACAAAGCGGCGTTATCTATCCGATTTTGAGGTAGAGCAGTTCGCGAACGCAGCGGGCGACAACGCACTTACCGTTTATCTTTTGGCCTATTATGGGTTACGGGCTGGTGAGTATGCTGCGCTCAAAGTGGGGGCTGTTGATCTCCGACGTCGGCGGCTCATCATCGAAGAATCCGTAACAGAGGTGGGCGGCAAGCTTGTTTGGGGCGCACCTAAAGATCATGAACGCCGAACAGTGCCGTACCCTGCGTTTCTTGACGGCTTGCTGAGGTCAGCACTAGCAGGCAAAGAATCGTGTGAGCCGTTCTTTACTGGTGCACAAGGCGGGGTGCTGCGGACAAACAATATGCGGCGCGATTGGTGGGATAAAGCCGCCAGCGAATCGGTTGGCAAAGTAACTCCCCACGAATTGAGACTACCTACGCACCATTGGCAGTCGCGTCCGGCGCTAGCGTGCTGGGCATCCAAAGATTGCTCGGCCATGCTAAAGCGTCCATGACACTAGATCGGTACGCAGATCTGTTTGATAACGATCTTGACGACGTAGCAAACCGCATGGCAGAACGCCGTAACACCACTCTTGCGGGCGATCACATCGGCGCCATCATTGCATCTAGACATAAAAGCCTCTTGACCAGCGGATTTACCTGTGGGCCCTAACGGGATCGAACCGCTGACATCCACGGTGTAAACGTGGCGCGCTACCAGCTGAGCTAAAGGCCCTCGGTGAGTAACTTTAGCGCAACGCGACCGCGTGCGGGGCGGTTTGGCCGGTTCAGCTCTCTTTGGGCAGCGAAAACTGGTGGTTGCGTAGAACCGGATACCCGGGAATCAGGAACTACACCGTGAAACTCTGCTAGAACCTGGGTAGGCTTTACGTGTTACCGCCGAACAGGGAGGTGACCGAGCCGCCGTTAAAGACCTCATTGATGGCGGCAGCCAAAACTGGGGCGATGGAGAGCACAGTCAGTTTCGGGAAGTGTTGCTCTGGAGAAATCGGTAACGTGTCGGTCACGATTACCTCTTTGATTGGGGAATCTTGCAAACGCTGAATTGCCAATTCACTAAGAACCCCGTGCGTTGCGGCAACTACGACTGATTTGGCGCCCGCATCCATTAGCACGTTAGCGCCTTCAACAATAGTGCCACCGGTGTCAATAAGGTCGTCAACCAAAACGCAATCATGGCCCGCTACGTCACCGACAACGCGGTTGGCTTTTGAGGCATTGGGTTTAGTGACATCTCTAGTTTTGTGTACAAAAGCGAGTGGCCCACCGCCGAGTTTAGACGCCCACTGTTCCGCGACCCTAATTCGACCAGCGTCTGGGGAAACAACAGTGACATTTGAGGTGTCAACGCGAGTTTTAACGTATTCGACCAATAACGGCAACGCCCAGAGGTGATCCACTGGCCCATCGAAAAACCCCTGAATCTGCGCGGTGTGCAAATCCACACTCATAATGCGCTCCGCCCCGGCGGTTTGCAGCAAATCAGCCACTAAACGAGCCGAAATGGGTTCACGCCCACGCGATTTTTTATCCTGCCGCGCATAACCATAGAAAGGACAAACCGCAGTGATTGTTCTTGCCGACGCCCGCTTAGCCGCATCGAGCATCAATAACTGCTCCATAATCCACTGATTCACCGGAGCGGCATGGCTTTGTAATACGAAAACGTCAGCATCACGAATAGAGTCACCATAACGCACATAAGTTTCGGAATTTGCGAAATCGTAAGCCGAAACGGGCAGTAAATCAATACCGAGTTCCCGCGCAACATCGCGCGCGAGTTGAGGGTGGGCCCGCCCAGAAGCTAAAACGAGTTCCCGTTCCCCTGGATTATGTATTTTGGTGTTCATAATCATTCCTGTCAACTCGTTGTAGCTTTAGTTGCAGCCGAGGCCGCTTGGGCCGCTGGAGTACCAGCCCGCCGCTTCGCCGTCCAACCCGGTGAATTATGCTGGTGCGCCCGGCCAACCCCGAGCGCCCCCGCCGGCAAATCCTCGGTGATAACCGATCCGGCAGCCGTATACGCGCCATCCCCGATGGAAACCGGAGCCACGATTATCGAATCCGAACCGATACGCACCTCGTTGCCGATTTTGGTTTTGTGCTTGTTGACGCCATCGTAATTGGCGATTATGGTTCCGGCCCCCAGATTCGCTCCGGTACCGATAGTCACGTCCCCGGCGTAAGACAAATGGGGCACCTTGGAATTTGCGCCGATATTAGCGTTTTTGGTTTCGCAATAAGCGCCGATTTTACCTTTTTCACCCAAGACAGTGCCCGGTCGCAAATAGGTGAAGGGGCCGACCTCGGCATGGGCGCCAATCACCGCGCCGGTGGCGTGGGTTCTTGTTACTGAAGCGCCTTCACCAACACTCACGTCAGTTAGCGTCGAATCCGGCCCCACCGTGGCGTTCTTGGCCACGGAGGTGTCGCCCCGCAACTGCACACCCGGCTCCAAGGTAACATCAGGCGCAAGCTCAACGGTAACATCAACCCAAGTGGTGGCCGGGTCAATTACGTTAACTCCCGATAACATCCACTTATTGATGAGGCGACGATTCAGTTCGGCCCCCAACTTCGCTAAAGTGGCTTTATCATTACAACCCTCCACGGTAAGCGGATCAGGAATGATAACCCCGTTAACAGAAAGGCCAGCCTTATTTGCATAACCCACAATATCCGTCAAATACAATTCCCCAGTGACGGCTGATTTAGTGAGAGTTGCCAAACCGGCCCGCAAAATATCAGCATCAACAACGTAAATCGAGGCGTTAATTTCCTTGATGGCCCGCTGTTCGTCGGTCGCGTCTTTTTCCTCCACAATGCCAGTAACCGAACCGTCCGCCGCCCGCACCACGCGCCCGTATCCGGTTGGGTTGTCAAGCAAAGTCGAAAGCAAAGTCACGGCCGCCCCAGAAGCGCGGTGCTGCTCAAGCACGCCAGCCAGGGTCGCGCCGTCCAGCAGCGGAACATCGGAGGCCGTGATCACCACCGGCCCTTCGGCCTGACCCTGCCCCGCCGCCGCCGAGGCGAAAGCGCCGTCCAACGCCGCCATCGCCGCTTGCGCCGCTCGGCCCGTGCCCGGCACCTCATCCTGGTCAGCGATTATAATGCCGGGGTCAAGTTCTAGTGCGTGCCCGGCCACGGCGTCCCTGTCGTGCCGTACCACTACCGTAATTGCGCGCGGGTCGAGCTGCTGTGCTGCGGCCACGGCGTGCGCAAGGAGCGAGCGACCGGCTATTTCATGGAGCACTTTCGGTTTTGCCGACTTCATGCGGGTGCCCTGCCCGGCCGCCAAGATTACGACAGCGGGCGCCAACGGTTGTGGCGGCGTGGCCTGTTCGGGCACTCGAAACTCCTCATAGTTACTTGTTGCTTATGCTCGTTTTGCAGCCAGGGCACTACACATCACAAATAATTCCGCGCACCAAACTCC
This sequence comes from Cellulomonadaceae bacterium, assembly GCA_031282935.1. Classification (GTDB taxonomy): domain Bacteria; phylum Actinomycetota; class Actinomycetes; order Actinomycetales; family Cellulomonadaceae; genus Xylanimonas. The sequence goes on along the minus strand of JAITCS010000148.1, from coordinate 118 downwards.
GCTCCGCCCCCAGGACTCGAACCTGAACCAAGGGCACCAAAAACCCGTGTGCTGCCGATTACACCAAGGCGGACCGTAACTACGGCGGCGTGCCGGGATAGCCCGCACCGCAGTAGCT
>JAITCS010000122.1 GCA_031282935.1 Cellulomonadaceae bacterium | reverse complement strand
GCATGGAACAGTTTCTCTATCAGTTGGAGCGGCGTGAAGTTTCACACCTTACGTTGGAATCCCGTGGCCCGGCAGCCGATAAACGCGACAATGAACTGCTTGGAGCATTACGGCGGCGGGGCACAGGTCGTAACTTGAAGATTGACCACATCCGAGGGATGGACGAACCGCTGCTCTGGGTCGCAGACGCATTGCTCGGCGCAGTGGTGGCTGCTCGAACAGGGCAGGAACGATGGCTGCAACACATTAAACGCAATACCGAGATCATCGAAATCTAGATACGAACGACGCGAGTCCCAGGCCCCGCAATCTGCGGGAAATACTGGGACTCACTTCTAGCGGATACGCATAACCGCTAGCATCACTAACGATGTTACCGGAAAACATCCCGGCTGGCAAAGCACCTGTCGACGACGTTCAGAAAGGAGTCGCCTTAGTTGATGTGCTGGCGGGAGTGGCATGGTGAACACGGTGCTTGGGGGAACAATCACGGTCTGCCCGTTCGCACATGCAGATGGTGCCACACAGTTCCAACTCCGTGGCCGCGTCCAGAGCCTTGCGCTGATGAACAAAATATTTTTTGAGACCTAAAAGTTTGACGGAGCTTTGTCCGCAATTGTCACACTTTGCTTCTTGCCCAGAAGCAGGTTAGGTCCTGCGCAAAACCCGGGGCGCAACTATGAACACCACCTAACTGAAAGCTAGGGCACGACAGGTTACTTACGATAAATGCTTCCGCGATGATCTACATCAAGCGCGAGCACTATCAACAGCGCATCTTGAATATCTACGATTATCCGCCAGTCCCCAACCCTATAACACCAAAGGCCAGATTTATCACCCGTTAACGCTTTCCCTCTAGATCGAGGATTTGCGCTATCTCTAATAGCAGAAAGAGATATTAGGATACGCTTCCTGACAGGTGGGTCAAGCTTTCTCAGCGCACGCCCAAATGAGGGCGTATCCAGCTTTAGCTGCCATTGCGGTTTATCGTTCATTCAATTAATTGCAGAAAGAATCTCAGCGGTTTCTTCCTCGGTCATAGTCAAATCGATGCCAAATTCTTCAGCCACTTCTTCCAGAGATACTGTCGCTATGCGACCCGCCCGGACACCAGCCGCGCGCGCTTCCAAATGTTGAAGCCAAAGGCCGTAATCCATTTCTTTGCTACTGTAGTAATCGCGGATTGAGTCAGTTGAAATTAGGTTAGTAGAAGCCATAGTATCAGGAAGCCCTGCCCGAGCATCGATCCAAGGCGCTTCATTATGGGTACAGGATGAGAGCTGCTCTGCACTCATCGCACCATAGAAACCCACCACCGAATCCACTGTGGCAATCTCAGCCCCGGAAAGCCTACCCGAATCACCAATAGGCCAAGAAGTAACTATGTATTGTCCCCGATGCAAATTCTGAAGAGCAGGAGCAACCGGCCCCTTGTTCCAAGCCTCAAAGTGTTCCGAAAATAAAGCCGTATCCTCCCAAACCAGATGCCATGCCTGGGAATAATACACTAGCTTTTCGAGCTTCATCGCCGTCATAGGCCCTCGCGAGGCAAGTATGTACGCGGCGACATCATGGATTGAAGCCATCGCTACCACCCCTTAACGTTAGGCTCCTAGCTACTGTGTGGCATCACCAATGTATCATAAGGTAACACCACAATAGAAATGAGTACAATCGTCCGAGATACACGCATCGGGATGGAGAGAGGTTAGCTGGCGAGGTGGGCGTAGGCGGGGGCGAGGTCGGCCCAAGGCCCGGTGGCGACCACGCGACCGTCCACAATCACCACCACTTGGTCCGCAAGCGCCAAGGCTGCCAGTTTTGACGTGGAGCCAATCACGGTCTGCCCGTTCGCACGCAAGTGTTGCCACAGTTCCAACTCGGTGGCCGCGTCCAAAGCGGACGAGATGTCGTCAGCAACCAGAATCGCCGATTGCGTCGCCAGAGCCCGCGCCAAGGCAAGGCGCTGGGATTGCCCACCAGAGAGTTTCACCCCACGGTGCCCCACCAACGCGGACAACCCCCCGGCCTCTGTCACGTCCACATCAAGGCGCGCCCCAGTGACAGGCTCGTCCAAGGGACGAGCCGCATGATCCAACTGAATGTTTTCCGCTATCGTGCCCGATACTACGCGCGGTAATTGGGAAACGTAAGCGACGCGCCGGGGCCGCAAGAACACTTCGGGGTCACTGACCTGGGCACCATTCCAGTACATTTCGCCTGTTGAGGACCGAAGGCCAGCGAGTGCAGACAGCAGCGCTGATTTTCCAGAGCCTACTTGGCCAAGCAGCAGCACCACTTGTCCGGCGGTAACGGTCAGGTTGACATCTGATACGGCTGTCGAACCATCATCATCGAACTGCACTGAATAGTCGCGCAATTCGAGGGTTGACAGCGGTTCTGCCACGTCCGCACTTGGCGCGGGCGCCGCACCCGTTACCAGCGAAACTCCAGCGGGGGTTGCCACGAGGGAGCGCCCGCCTGCGAAATCCTGCGTAGCGATCTGCCACGACCGCACGCCCGGCGCGTCGTTGACGACCCCGCCGGTGGTCATCGCGAACCAGATGTAGCCGATTGCGGTGTTGGAAACCATCAGCGTGGTGGCCAGCGACCAGTACCCGTTTTGGTGCAGCACCCAAGCTCCGGCGGCCGCCCCGAAACAGAGCACGGCCGGTATGCCATCCAAAATCGCCCGAACCCGGTGCTCAAACATTGCAGCCCGCACCCGTTTGCTGTCAACGCGGGCCAGGTAGGCTTCCACTTGCGCGGTCGCCGCCGCGAGCTTCACCGTCCTAGATCCGTCGAGCACCGAAACCAGCACGCGACCGAATTGCGCCCGGGCCGCCGCCGCCTCTTTCGCCGTGCGTCCCGCAATCCGCCGACCTGCGACGGCACCGACGGCGGAAATCGCCAAAATCCCCAGGATGACCAGCCCGGCCATCCAAGACCGGCTGAGCAAAGTAACCACCACGGCCACCAGGATTGCGTTGGCGAAATCGAACCACCGGTCGGCGTAAAAGATGAATCGGTCCGAATCCATTGCGCGCGCCACCACTTCGCCGGGCGGGGTGGCCGCGAGCCGCCTTTTCGCAATCTGGCCCCGCATCACAGCCATCCGCACCCTCATGTTCAGTGAAGTCCACCACAGGCCGTACACGCGAACCGCATACGCGACAGCGAGGCGGGAGCCAACCAGCAGCGCGATCATCGCAATCAGCATCACGGTTTCTAGGCGACCTATCTCAAGCCCCTCAACGATTCGACCCCAAAGGTATCCGGTGACCGGGCCTTGCGCAAAGAACAGGGAGCCGACAAAGAATCCGAGTACCCCAATCAGACCCCATTGCCAGTTTATGAACCACATGCGGCGCACGGCTGGCATGAGTTTCATGCCTTTGTGCTTTTCCTTGTCGCCGGCTTCGGTTCGGTTGCGGCGTCGGAAGAGGCGCTCGTCGGCTTCGGGTTCCGAGGCTTGTGCGGCGGATTCGGTGGGGTTTGGCGTGCCACTGAGGGCGGGAGCTTCGTCCGTTATCTCATCAAGATCAGCAGAATTGCCGTATGCATCGCCGGTCGCGGCGGCTTCGATCAGGTCGCGGTAAGGGCCGGGTTGGGCGGCGAGAGCGGCTTGGGAACCTTGTTGGATGACTTCGCCGTGCGACAGCACCGCCACGAGGTCAGCCCGCTCAATCGTGGCAAGCCGGTGCGCGATCACCACACCCGTGCGGCCCGAGAGCAGCGAATGAGCCGCCGCAATCACGCGACGCTCGGTGAGGGGATCCATGCGGGCGGTCGCCTCGTCAAGAATAACGAGGTGGACATCGCGCACCAAGAGGCGCGCAAAAGCCACCAGTTGCTCCTCCCCCGCCGAAAGTTTAGTGCCGCCGGGGCCGAGCAGAGTTTCTAACCCATCGGGCAACGCCGCCACCCACTCGGTCAGACCCAACTTGGCCATCGCGGCTGCGACAGGATCTGCTGCGACCACGTCTGCGGCGCCCGGATTTGCTGCGGTGGAGGTCGAACCGAAAGCGCCGAACAGCGTAACATTATCGCGCAGCGTGCCAGCCAAGATTTCAGTGCGCTGCGAAACCACACCGATGCCTCGACGCAACGCCGAAAGGTCGTAATCCAGTACATCGTGCCCGCCGAGGAACACCGTGGCCGGATTTGGCTCAACAGCTCGCGATAACAGCGAGGCAAGGGTGGTTTTCCCAGAGCCGGTGCGACCGACCAGCGCAATGGTCTGACCTGCGGGAACGTAAATGTTGACCTCGCGGAGCGCAAAAGAGTGTGTGGGCGTGGTTACCAACGCTGGGCCAGATTCGGCAGTAGCATCTAGGCTAGCGGCAGCATCGGAGCCAGCGGTAGCTTCTGATGTTGCGGTACCATCGGTGTCAGACGAGTGTTCCTCCGAAACCGGGTACGCGAAATCCAGATTACGAAACTCCAGGTCAAGTTGCCCCGGCAACGCCACCCCGCCCACCGGCTCCGGCTCAACCTCAAGGAGTTGCTTTATCCGGGTCATCGCGCCCAAGCCCTCCTGAATTTCGGGCAATCGCCCAATCAGGTCTTGAGTAAGCCCCGCCAAAGACGCGGTCGCCAAGAACACGGTCACCAACTGCCCCACGCTCAGCGCCCCGCGAATGGTGAAAATGACGCCCGCCACGGTGATCAGGCCCAGAATCGCGTGTAGTGCCACGCCGGAAACCGCGAAAACCTGCGCCTGCAGAATCGCCACCACGCGCACGCGCCGGAAAATCTGGGCGGAGAGTTCCGCCAGACGCCGCACTGCGAAAGCCTGCCCGTTGTTGGTCCGTAAATCGTCGCGGGCGGCCACGGCTTCCTCGAAAGCGGCTGCGTGGTTGGTCCAAGCGATTTCTTCTTCGACTTTCTTTTCTTTGATGATCGGAAGTTTTTTGCGCACCAAAAAATATCCTGATGCCAAGAATAGGGGGAACATGAACCACGCGGGCCACCAGCTTATTCCCGCCACTATCCACATGGTGATCGCGCCCACACAGGTGTGGAACATGCCAAAGGCGGCGCCCCGAATCAGGCGCCCCAAGGCGGCCGCGTCGTCATCTACTCGGTCCAAGATTTCCCCCGAGGACTGCGCGGCGATGACGGCGAGGGGTTGCGCCAAGGCTGCGGCGAGCAGGTCAGCGCGGAGTTGGCCCTCGGCTTTGTCGCACTGGTTGGTCCAGATGACCTGCGACACCACATACAAAATTGCGCCACCCACCAGGGAAAATCCCAGCACCTGCAAGTAGGTGGTGTTCAGATCTTGCACCAGCCAGCCGGTCACTAAGGTAGCCACAGCGCTGGCCACGTTGCGCAGCACCAGAATTATGGCAGCAACAATCGCGCCCGTACTCGCCACACGCCGCAAATCAAGGGAGCGGGCAAGCGGCAGCGGGGCCTTTGGGGCGGGCTTACGCTTCCGGCTTTTCTTGGCGCTTTTGGCGGGGGATACGGAGATTTTGGTGGAGGACACGGAGGGTAAAGGCGATTCGGTTGCAGCGGTTTGGCTTGGGGCAGGGGCAAGTACGGTTTCCATAACGATTCGGCCTCACCTTACCATCAGGCACCGCTGAGCACCAAAAGTCGAGGTATTTTTCGGCCCGATAATTGCCTTAAAGCTATCTGTGCCGCAACCCACGGCGAATCTACCCACAAAGAATCCCCGCTAGCACAATTCTGGTAAGGTGTTAACCCGTGTCTGACCTGTTCCGCGACTACGCGCTTGACGCCGCATATGACGAGATGTTCTCGCCCACTGGCGTGCGCCAAGGCTATCAACGGGTCCACAAAACCCTCGCCGGGCTAACCGCCGCAGAGGTGAAATCTCGCGCTGATGCCCTCGCCAGATCGTACATCGCGCAGGGCGTCACTTTCGATTATGCCGGTGAGGAACGCCCTTTCCCGCTCGATGTTGTACCGCGTGTTATCGAACCCAAAGAGTGGGATATCATTGACCGGGGCGTCAAGCAGCGTATCCGCACCCTGGAAGCTTTCTTGGCTGATGTTTATGGCCCGCAGAATTGTGTTAAAGACGGCGTGGTGCCGCTGCGGCTGATTATGTCCTCGGTAGAGTATAAGAGGGTAGCCCACGGCATTGAGCCGCCCAACGGGGTGCGCTGCCATATTTCCGGTATTGACATTGTGCGCGATGACGCCGGGACTTACCGCGTTCTTGAGGACAACGTGCGCACCCCTTCTGGGGTCAGTTACGTGATGGCGAACCGGCGCGCTATGGTTCGCAGTTTCCCAGAGTTGTTCTCCTCCATTCGCGTGCGCCAAGTCAACGATTATCCCGAACATTTGCTGCGCGCGCTTATCGCTGCCGCGCCGCGCGGGGTGCCCGATCCGACGGTGGTTATTTTGACTCCCGGCGTATACAACTCGGCTTACTTTGAGCACACCCTTTTGGCTCGCATGATGGGCGTGGAACTCGTGGAGGGCCGCGACCTGCTGTGCAACGGCGGGCAGGTGTACATGCGCACCACCAAAGGGCCGCGCCGCGTGGACGTCATTTATCGGCGGGTTGATGACGAGTTTCTGGACCCGGTACAGTTCCGGGCCGATTCTATGTTGGGCGTCGCTGGCCTGATGGGTTGCGTGCGCCGAGGGCGAGTGACCCTGGTTAACGCAGTGGGCAACGGGGTTGCTGATGACAAACTCACTTACACTTATGTCCCTGACTTGGTGCGATACTACTTGGGTGAAGAGCCAATCCTGAAAAATGTGGACACTTGGCGCCTGGAGGATCCGGCGGCTTTGGAAG
>JAITCS010000114.1 GCA_031282935.1 Cellulomonadaceae bacterium | reverse complement strand
CGCAGCACGTCTAGGATTTGCGCCTGAATCCGCACGTCGAGTGCGGTGGTGGGTTCATCCGCTAACAGAATTTGTGGTTTCGCTATCAGCGCCGCTGCAATCGCAATGCTTTGCCGTGGGCCACCGGAGAATTGGTGCGGATATTGTTTCATCCGCTGTTTCGTATCAGGGATCCCCACCGCCTGTAAAATATCATAAGCGGCTTTGTTCGCATCTTTTCGACCCACGCCGTGTATTCGTAACGGTTCGGCCACTTGCGCGCCGATAGTCATTGTCGGATCAAGGCAGGTCATTGGGTCTTGGAATACCATCGAGATTTTGTTTCCTCGGATATTCCGGTATTGACGTTCGGGGAGGGTTGTTAGTTCGGTTTCTTTATAGTCTGACGAATCCAGATATTTTATTGACCCGGTCACGTCTGCATTTTGGGGCAACAGACCCATTATTGCCCGGGCAGTAACTGATTTCCCTGAACCAGATTCACCCACTATTGCCAAAGATTCCCCCGGTGCGAGGCCAAAAGACACTCCGCGCACTGCCTGGATAATTCCGGCATGGGTTTGGAATGAAACGTTCAAATCTTGAACATCTAGCACGTTGGCGGTCATTTACTCACCCGTGAATCGAAAGCATCCCGTAACCCGTCGGCCAATAAATTGAAACAGATCATCAAAACCGATAAAGTAATTGCCGGGGCCAACATCTGAAACGGCAAGAATTGGAATGTTGCGAATCCGGTGGATAACAACGTTCCCAGTGAGGCGACCGGCGGCCGTAACCCTAATCCGATAAAGGACAAGAATGCTTCAAAGAAAATTGCGGTAGGAATAGTGAACACTGCTTGCACTACGATTAGGCCAATAGAGTTGGGCAAAATATGGGTAAGTCCAATTCTGGTCATGCTGGCGCCCAATGTGCGTGAGGCTAACACGAATTCTTGGTTTTTGAGCCGCAATCCTTGGCTCCGCACTAATCGTGCCATCGGAATCCAGCCAGTAATTCCCATCGCCAGCACAATAGTAAGTAATCCTGGCGGTAACGCGGTTAGCATTAATACTAGAATAACCAAAGTTGGGATTCCACCGAGCACCTCAAGCACTCGTTGCATCGCGTTATCCACCCGGGGGGAACTCAGGCCAGAAATGAGGCCCCAAGCCACCCCCACGGTAAGGTCAATCAGCCCCGCGAAGAACGCCACCGTTAGCGACACCCTAATACCCATCAAAAGGCGCGCAAAGAGGTCGCGCCCAAACCCGTCCGTGCCTAGCCAGTGGGCGGGCCCGGGCCAGCGGTTGATTTGGGTCAGGTTTTGCGCGGTTGGGTTGATTGCGGGGATGATGGACGCGCCGAACGCGATTAAGGTCACGAGCAGCAATACCGCGACGGAGACCATAGCTGCCGGGCGACGACGCAACCGAGCCTGCCATGTCTGGTTGGGGGCCGATACGGATACGTCCGAAGCGCTCTCCGGCACTAAGGGAAGGGCCTGGGCTTGCGTGAGTCCGAGGATCGGATCATATGTAGTGGTCATTTCCGAGTCCCGCCTGACCGTGCGGTTGATCGCCCGGTTGATCGCCCACCTAAACGTACCCGAGGGTCAACCACGGTATAAAGAATATCAACCACAAAAATAACGAAAAGCAACATAGCCGAATACAGAATAGTGACCGCCATAATGGTCGGGTAATCGTTAGCCAAAATGGAGCGGACAAATTGTTCCCCAATTCCGGGCACCGCAAAAATGTTTTCCACCACTAAAGAGCCCGTCAAAAGAGCAACTGCCATCGGCCCTAATAGGGTCAGCATTGGAATCATCGAATTTCGTAGCCCGTGTCGGCCAGCCACCTGCCATCGGCTTAGTCCTTTAGCGCGCGCAAACTCGCTTTGATCAGAACTGAGTTGCTCTACCATTTCGGTGCGCACAAAGCGAGCGGCGTCAGCCATCGGCGCTAACGATAACGCTAACGATGGCAAGATTGTGTGCGCGAAACTTGCCCATCCGGCAATCGGTAGCCAACCTAGTTGAACTGCCACCACATATTGTAATAACGCAGCCGCAACGAAAGCGGGCACCGACCGGCCGATAACAGCAGTAATTGTGGAACTCGAATCGAGCCAAGAAGCCCGCTTTACTGCACCGGTCAAACCCAATATCGTGCCCACAACGGTGCCAAAGATGAGCGCTTGCAACCCTAATTGAATGGAGGGGCCAATTCGCCCGGCAAGTAAAGCCGTCACGGGTTGATTTCGGAACTGAAAAGAAACCCCCAAATTTCCCGAAAGTAGGTTACGGAAATACAACAAGTATTGCACCCAAATCGGCCGATCAAATCCGGCTTGCTCGTTGAGGATTGCCAACTGCGCGGGCGTCAATTCAAGGGGATTAGCCCACGGTGAGCCGGGTAATAGGCGCAACAAAATAAACGTCACCGTGATGATGATCCACAAAGTGAACACCATCACGGTGAAACGTCTAAGAACATACTTGAGCGTAGAGTTCAGCGTAATTACTTTCTGGTTAGGTAACCTAGTTGGCCCAATACGCGTTACCGAAGAAGAAAGTGGGCCCGGAAGTACGGAACTCAACCCCGCGCAAATCAGGATTACGCAATACGGTAGAGGGTTGGAAATAAATCGGGGTCACACCCTGATCTTCTAGCAGTAATTGTTGGGCGGCAAGTAAATCATTCCAGCGCGCTCCCGGGTTAGCCGAGTTGGCACCCTGAGCCGAATTGAGCAGCGCGTCAAAAGCGGGGTTGGAATACAAACCCCAGTTAGAACCCTCACCTGTCCTAAATAACGAGAGGTGATTCGACGGGTCAGGGAAGCTGGCCGCCCACGTGGGCAAATACAAGTCGAACTGCTGCAAGGTCGCTTTGTCAATGAACACTGCAACTGGATTAGTGGTAACAGTAACCGTTAATCCGGCTAAAGAATCCTGCAAAGCGGCCTGCAAATATTCTGCAACCGTGGCAATTCGATCTGCGTCGAAAGTTTCCAAATTGAGGGTCAAAGTGTCAAAACCATGATCGGCCCGCACTTGGGCCCACAATTCTGCGGCCCTTTCAGGATCGAATTGCAAAAGGTTCACCGATTCATCCGCGAAATCCACCCCAGCCGGGCTGGCCGCTAAAGCCGGAGGCACTAATCCGGTAGCTGGTGCCGAACCGTCATTTAGCACTAACGCCGTTAACGATTCGCGGTCAATGGAAAGGGAAATCGCTTCGCGAGCGCGCTGATCAGAAAGCACCGGATGATTATGATTGTATCCCAAGAACCCAACCGTTGAAGTGGTATCCACCACAAAGGAAGGGCTGTTCAAGAATTGTTGAACTTGCGGACCAGAAATGCTCACTTGGTCAACCTCGCCAGCGTTGAACAGGTTAATCGCGGTTGAGGTTTCCCGCACAACCCGAACGTTAACTTGTTCCAGGGAAACATTTTCAACATTCCAATAGTAAGGATTGCGAACGTAAGTCCAATCGCCGCCAATTCCGGCACCGCTAAATCCGGTCAAGATAAACGGACCGTTTGAGAGCACATATTCAGAGGTTGTTCCGAAATTATCCCCAACGTATTCCACGAAATGTTGTGGCACTGGGAAAAACGCAGGGGTAGCCAATAAGGACGGGAAGAAGGCAGTGGGCGCTTCCAAAGTGATTTCAAGGGTGTGATCGTCAAGAGCGACAACCCCAAGAGTTTCGGGCGCCATATCACCTGCAACAATAGCGGCCGCATTCTTTACGAATCCGACTGTGCGTTGTTGTTCGGCAGCATTTGGCAACCCGACCCCTCTCACCCACGAGAATACGTAATCGTGAGCGGTTACTGGTGTGCCGTCTGACCACATTGCAGCGGGATTTAGCCGAATAGTATAAGTGAGACCATCTGCGGAAACTTCGGGCAATTCTAGCGCGCCCGCAGGAATGGGCGCATTTGTTGGGTCGAGCCGATAAAGGCCCTCGTAAATATTATTGAGCGCATTCGCGGAGTTCTGATCCACACCCTGGGCTGGATCAATAGAAGCGAGATCTTGAAATACCACTACGGTGGCAGTGTTGCGATATCCGGTGATCGCTAATTCCCCGCCAGAACCGGTGTTAGGGGAGGTGGTGCAAGCGGCGAGCAAAGAAGCGGCGGTGAGGATGGCAGCCACGGCGCCATAAAGCTTGCCGCGTCGGCGGCTAATCGAAACGATTCGATTCATAAGGTAAAGATTCTCCTGTTTGTCAGAGAGGGATTACGCTAATTACACCATTCATTGACGCAGATTTGTGCTCGCTGGCGTCTATAGCCCCCACGTTTTGGCGTGCTCAGCCGCAATCCATGTGGCCAGCGCTGTCAAAAACCGGACACCATCTACCCGTGGTAGGATTGAATCCTACCGGCCAGGAAGGGGCGTAAAAAAGATATGCGCACTACCACCAAGATGAGCATCACCTTGCCAAACGAGATGGCCTCCGGGGTACGAGAACGCGTCGCCTTAGGTGACTACGCTAGCGAGTCAGAAGTCATCCGAGAAGGCTTACGGGCGCTGGCCGCGAAAGAAGCCGCAATTGAGCGGTGGCTTCAAACGGAAGTAGTTCGTGCCTGCGCCGAGTCTGACGCTCACCCTGAACTATCCATATCAGCCGATGAAGTGGCAAACACCTTCACGGACTTTTTTGCCAGACGCCGCCTGGCTCAATCCGCCTGATGGGTGCCGTAACTTATAGTCAAGCCTCGCAACGGCACCTGCTCAACCTAGCCATCTACGTTGCAGACGAGCGCGGGGAAGATATCGCAGAAGGCCTCATCAACCGCATCCTGCGGTTTTGCGCTGCGCTTTCAATTTTCCCGCGTCGAGGGCGGTTGCGAGAAGACATCGCGCCAAGGCTTCGAGTTATTGGTTTTGAAGGTTCCGGCACAATCGCCTACCGGGTCGCGGACGACAATGATGATGTCGAGATTATCGGGATATTTTACGGGGCCTGGGATTGGGAGCAACATATCCCGATTCCGTAACTTTCCTAGCGTGATCGCTGGACCTTTACTACTGTGGTTGGCTCTAGACCGGGCAGTGTCCGCGCTTCAAAAATTTCGGGTTCGAGCCAGCCCCGGTGCCGTAGTACATTCGGGGCGGGGATTTCGGCTGCCACGCTGCTACCCTTGAGCGCCAACAAAGTCCCGTGCGGCTCAAGCAAAGGCGCTGACCAATCGAGCAATTTTTCTAGGGCGGCGACAGCACGGGCAGTCACAGCAGCGCCCCTTACCTGGCCAAAAACATCAGAGGCGCGCCCGCGCAGCACCGTCACGTTAGACAAATCCAAACCGGATACAACCTCGTTGAGCCAGTTGACCCGACGCTCCATCGGTTCGATAAGCACAACCTCTTGCGTTGGCCGCATTGCGGCGATCACAATTCCGGGCAATCCAGCCCCCGAACCGATGTCCAGCAGCCTACCCGCAGGCGGTAAGAAAGGCACCACGGCCGCGCAATTCAGCAAATGGCGTTCCCACAACCGAGGGACTTCACGCGGCCCGAGCAACCCCCGCACAATGCCTTCGGTGCTCAGGAGCTCCCCAAACCGTTCCAACGTGGGATAAGCGCCCCCGAAGTAGGCCGCGAGGTCAGCGGGGGTGGGTTGCGGGTCAGACGCATCAGGCGCATCCATAATAACGGACTCGTCGGGAGCAAGACCAACATCGCGGCCACCAACAGGAAGGCTCCGGAGCTTCGGCCTAACAACAGTCATCAGCGACCCCACCAACGCTTGTCATCGAAATACCAAAAAGCAGTAAAAAGCGAAACCGACGAACTACCAGCAGCGAACCGAAACCTACGCAATCAGATCCGGAACCTCATCCTCATACCCCTCAAATGTTTCACGTGAAACATTTTCATCCTCTTCATCCGCGTTCGGCGAAATCGAGGATTCAAGCACACTGATGGTCACATAACGGTACGGATCGGAACCGTGCGACTCGGACGAGAGGCCAGTGGCAGCAATTACGTCATGCACAACTTTGCGCTCAAAGGAGTTCATTGGCTCCAGATCCTCAGGCCGCCCAGAAGCATTGACCCGTTTGCAGGCAGCCTGCGCGGTTTTGGTTAGCTCACTGATCTGGGCAGCACGATGGCCGGCGATGTCCACCATCAGGCGGCTGCGATCACCAGTTTTGGCAGCGATGGCTAGGCGGGCTAAATCTTGCAACGCCTCCAGAACCTCGCCCTGAGCTCCAACCAGTTTATCTAGTTCATCCCCTTCGGCCACAATATCGACTGATGGCCTATCATGCTTAATATCGATTTCGATATCACCATCTACGTCAATTATGTCAAGAAACTCTTCAAGGTAATCAGCCGCGATGTCGCCTTCGGCTTCCAATTTCTTTATACTAGTCATTTTGCTAAACCTTACTTTTTCGCACGGTTCTTGCGGCGCGGTTGTTGGCGCTGCCCAGGAATTATTTCAATTACATCGTTAATACCAGTTTGCGGCTCTAGCACCACTCCTTTAGCGGCAGCGCGAGCAATCTTTTTGGCTTTCATTTCTTCTTCAGCAATAGAGCCAGGCGTGGGCATATGCTTTATCGAATACCACTGTTGCCCCATTGACCAGATATTGGTGACGGTCCAGTAAATTAGCACGCCGACAGGGAAATTAATACCGGAAATACCAAAGAATAACGGCATGCCGTAAAGCATAATCTTTTGCATACTGGCCGCCTGGCCTTGCAGCGCAGCTTCGGGCATGTTCTTTTGCGTCAACTGCTTCTGGGTATAGAAAGTCGAAGCGCTCATTGCGAGAATCAGCAGGATAACCACAACCCGTGAGGTAGTGGAGGTGGTGGTGGTGAAGACATCGGAAAGGTGCGCGCCGAACAGGGTAGAGCGCTGGATGTCATCCGCGATTTGTTGCGTTATGGGACCGATACCTGGGCGTTCGCCACGCGCGATGGGGCCGAGCGCGTTCAACACCTGGAACAGCGCAAAGAACACGGGGGTTTGCAACAGCATGGGCAAACAGGACGAGAAAGGGTTGGTGCCGTGTTCCTTGTACAAGGCCATCGTTTCGCGGCTCATCGCCTCGCGGCTGGCCGGATCCTTTTTGTCCTTGTATTTATCTTGAATAGCTTTTATTTCCGGCTGGATAAGCTGCTGCCCACGGGACGCCGCAATTTGCTTGAAGAACAGCGGGATCATTATCGCCCGAATGATCACGGTCAATAACACCAAGGATATTACCCAAGCCACCCCGGGGCCGTCACCGAACCCAAAAAAGGTCAGCAACCAATGAGCGCCATAAATGATCCAGGCCACCACCCACATAATCGGGGCTAAAATATTTCCCACTAGCTATTCTCTCTGCTATTCATTATTATCGTATCCATCATTGGTTTATCGCGAATATCACCAAAAAAGGTCATCGCGTAGGTACGTCGTCTATCCCGCCAGGTGAAAAGGGGTTGCATCGCACTATTCGCCACGCACCTAATGCTGTACCTTTTACTAACCCAAACCGTCGCACCGCCGTCAGGGTGTAATCGGAACAAGTTGGGTGATACCTGCACCGGCGCCCGAATATCGGGGAAAGAAATTTCTGATATCCCCGAATTAGCGCGATGGCCGGTATTGTTGCAGGCGATGCCCTATCCTGCGCCGCAGGCTGAACCCCGTCACCCATTGCTCGTTACCACATTCCTTGTCAACCGAGATACCAGTGCTACCGCCTCGGCCTCAAGTTTGGCGTACGGGCTGCCTGCACTGCCAGGCAAGGCTCGAATCACGATCTGGCTAGCAGGTGGCACGGACGAAGCCAAGGTCAGCCGACACACTTCCCGCAACCGTCGCCGCACCTTGTTCCTGATCGGCGCCTTGCCTACTTTCTTGCCGCAAATGACAGCGAATTTCGCCTCGGTGCCTGCCAAAGGAACGAACATTGGGGCCGAGCCGCTCTCACCGACCAGGCCACTAACGCCATCTGAGCCGAAAGCGGCGCCTGAACCATGAGCACCGACACAGCCACCAAAAA
>JAITCS010000045.1 GCA_031282935.1 Cellulomonadaceae bacterium | reverse complement strand
TTATCTAGCGGCTCAAAATCCCACGAGGTCGCCGCGCTCCAATCGCAAGGCTTTGTTGCTCCGGGTAATCGAGCGGGCCAGGATAACCCCAAAGCAATAGGCAAATGCATATCCGGCGGGGACGCTTGCGCAATAGTGGCCCCATCCACAAACTCTACCATAGAATGGACAACAGATTGCGGGTGTACCACAACACAAATGTCATTGGGCGCCACCCCAAATAACCAATACGCCTCAATTAGTTCTAGCGCTTTATTCATCATGGAAGCCGAATTGACCGTGACCACTGGCCCCATTTGCCACGTGGGGTGCGCTAGCGCCTGCGCCGCTGTCACACCAAGCAAATCCGCGCGGGAGCGCCCCCGAAACGGCCCCCCGCTGGCGGTCAAAATGAGCCGCCGCACCTCCCCCGCAGTTCCCGACCGCAAGCACTGCGCAATGGCCGAGTGCTCCGAATCCACGGGCACAATCTGGTCTGGCCGCTGCAAAGCCGCCCGTACCAGCTCCCCCCCGGCCACTAACGACTCCTTGTTCGCCAAGGCTAGGGATGAGCCGCCGTGCAGCGCCGCCAGGGTTGGACGCAAACCCACCGAGCCCGTGATCGCGTTGAGCACCACGTCAGCCCCGCTGCCAGCGATTTCGGTGGCGGCCTGCGCCCCCATGCCGACCGCAAATGCGGGCACGCCAAACTCATGAGCTTGCTGCGATAAAACGGCAGCCGAGTTGGACCCCGCCGCCAACCCAACCACTTGAAACATGTCGCGGTTGGCGCGGATGAGGTCGAGCGCTTGCGTGCCAACGGAGCCCGTCGAGCCAAGAATTGCGACGGTTCGCCGCGCGTCCGAGCTAGCCATGCCGCGACCTCACGACCCAACCGCTATTCGACGCCAAGCAGCACCTCGACCGCGCGCGCCAAGAACGCATCCACCGGCCCCTCGGCGTACCCGGAACTGCCCGAGGCGGTGCTGAACGTGGTGCCGCGAATCTGGGCAGCGGTGAGGTGATTGCGCTGGTCAAAGTAGCCAATCAACTGGTCGCACAGGGTGTCAACCTCGTTGATTTTGTAGCCGGGTTGGCCCCGTTCCGCGCGCACGAATCGGTGCCCGGCTGGGCGTGACAGGCGGGGGTAAAGCGTTTTGGCACGGTCGGCGAGGGCCGTCATCCAAGCGTCGGAGCCGTACTTCGAGATATAATCTGCGCGGTGGCGGGCCACAAAAGCGGCCGCAAGGCGGTCGAGGGCGGCGTCCACCTCATGGGTCGCGTAGCCGCCACGCACCAACTCAAACGACACGGATTGCACATCATCGGCGCCAAACCTGTCCGAACTGATGCCCTCGTAAATTTCGCGGGCGTGCTTGAAGTAATGATCCACTTCATTACGATCATAGCCGCTCTGCAGCAGCGAAACCGTCTTGAACAGCCCCTGATTCTGGGCCATCAGCCACCCCAATTCCGTCGAGCCTAACCACCTACCCTACTCATACCATGCTTGCGCGTGAAAAGGAACAAACCCCGCCGGTTAGGTGATTACTATTGGGGTGCCCACTGGGATGTCGGTCAGGTATTTCTTGTAGTCGGCCTCCCGAACTCGCACGCAGCCGTTGGAGATGGCCACCCCAACGTCACGGCCCCCGTTGAGTGAGGTGTGGATGGCGGTGGCCGCCCACTTGTAACCCATCCAGGTGTTCATCGCCTCGGATTGGCACGAGGTGAGCAGTTGCGGGCCGCCGTCCATGGTCTTGACGTGGCCAATCACGGAGCACAAACCTTTCGGCGTTGGCGTGCTCGCCTTGCCCACCCCCACCGGGAAAGTGGCCACGGCCGCCCCGTTCTTGACCACGGTGAGCGTGCGGTTTCCGGTGCTGATGTTGATGCGGGTGGACTCCCCGCCGAGGTACACGTCGCGGGTGTGCACCCAGGCCATCGCGTGGTTCACCAGCGCGCGATTTTGCGAGGGTAGGGCGCGGCGCCCCACAGGCACCAGCACGGCGAGCCACTCATCACCGATGGTGTCCACCACGGTCCAGCGAGCCCGCAGCGGCGCGATGGCGGTGTCCGTCATGGAGGTTAGCGTCACGGAGGGCTTTTCATCCCCTGGCTTTGCGTAACCGGCGGTGAGGGTGTTTTTGGGAACCGCTACCAGGCCGGGCAGGTGCCCGGCAGTTGCGGTGGGCAGATTTGCGGGCAGCAGGCGGTCAATGCGGGGGCGCAGGTTTCTTGGGCCTGACGAGCTGCCGCCCGAACCTGTGCCTGTGCCGGTGCCGGTGCTGCCGCTTGAATTACCGTTCCCGCTGCTGCCGCCGCTAGAGCCGCCACCGTCGGCGATGTTTTCCAGCTCCTCTTGGGATAACTCTTCAGGAGCCGGGGGCACCACTGGCTCCGGCGGCGTGGCTTTATC
Source organism: Cellulomonadaceae bacterium (assembly GCA_031282935.1). Classification (GTDB taxonomy): domain Bacteria; phylum Actinomycetota; class Actinomycetes; order Actinomycetales; family Cellulomonadaceae; genus Xylanimonas. Next base: position 280 of record JAITCS010000045.1, on the reverse strand, counting down.
CTCCAAAACCGGCGGCGTCACCGTAATAACAACTGCCTCCGGGGGGCCGGGTTCGGCGCAGCCGCCAACCATACTGGCGACCAGCGCAGCGGACAACAAGCAACCGAGCGTCGCCCGCCGCCGTGCCGCCCTGCCCCTCGCCAAAAATGGTGCCATACACAGCAGCTAACCACGCCACCCTATTATTGCCGGGGAGCCACCACCGAGATTTATGACACCTTTACCAAACCGATACGATACGCCCCGCGTTAGTCCTCTTCGGCGGCGAGTTGGCCGCAGG
>JAITCS010000116.1 GCA_031282935.1 Cellulomonadaceae bacterium | reverse complement strand
CCAACTTTGGCACCGTATCCAAGCGTTTGCAGCGCCTGAAGGAATTGGAAGAGGTCAATTTCGATGATACCTCATCTTCTGGTTTCACTAAGAAGGAATTGCTTTTGCAGCGCCGCGAGTTGGAGAAATTGACTCGCACTTTGGGCGGTATTCGCAATATGACCAAAACTCCTTCCGCTATTTGGATTGTTGACACCAACAAAGAGCATTTGGCGGTTGATGAGGCCCACAAATTGGGTATTCCAGTAGTTGCTATTTTGGACACCAACTGCGACCCTGATGATGTTGATTGGCCGATTCCGGGTAATGACGATGCGATTCGTTCCATCGGCCTGCTGACCCGCGTTGTCGCTGATGCTGCCGCCGCTGGCCTGGTGGAGCGCCATTCTGGCCGCACGCAAGCCACCGAGGACGCCCAGCCGCTGGCTGAGTGGGAGCAGGAGTTGCTGGCCGGGGCGCAGGGCTCCGCTGATGTCGCTGCTGCAGCCGCCGACGCGGTTGCCGAGGCTCCTTTCGGTGAGGCCACCGCCGCTGACACCAACGCTGAGGTAGAAACTGGCGCCATCGTGCTTGATATTGAGGCACCGTTGACTGAAACTATCGGTGAGATCACCGATACTGATCCTGCCCATCACACGGCCTAGACCACGGCTTGGAATACGGCCTGGAATATGGCCTGGAACCGAAAAGGAACATTTTAAATGGCTGAAATTAATAAGGCTGACATTAAAGCCCTTCGTGATCGCACTGGCGCTGGCTTGAGCGATGTGAAGAAAGCTCTTGAGGAAGCTGAAGGCGATATTGAAGTAGCACTCGATGCTATTCGTAAGCGTGGTTTGGCAAAAGCTGCAAAGCGTGAAGGTAATACCGCTAAAGAGGGTATGGTTGCAGTTCGCATTGATGACCTGACCGACAAGCAAATTGCCACTTTGATTGAGCTAAATGCTGAAACCGACTTTGTGGTTAAGAATGCGAAGTTTATCGCTTTGGCTAACGATGTGCTGAATGCGGTTGCTGATTCTGGCGCTGAGGATACTGAGGCTGCTTTGGCTGTGCCGCTGGGCGCGCGCACTGTCAACGATGCGATTACAGAGGCTTCGGGCGTCATGGGCGAGCGCATTGCGCTGTCCCGCGTGATCCGCGTGCAGGGTGAGAATGTCACCACTTACTTGCACCACACCTCGCCTGACCTGCCGCCTTCGATCGGTGTGATTGTGGCCCACGATGCCGCTGCCGCGCCGGTTGCCAAGGACATCGCTCGGCACATCGCTTTCGCCAACCCGCAGTGGTTGGTTCGTGAGGATGTTCCGGCCGAAATCGTGGCGCACGAAACTGAGATCGCCCGCGAAACCTCGATCAACGAGGGCAAGCCTGAGGCTGCGCTCCCGAAGATCGTCGAGGGTCGCATGAACGGTTTCTACAAGGAAAACGTGCTCACCGAGCAGCCGCTCGCGCAGGATTCCAAGACCTCGGTGGCGCAGCATGTGGCCACCACGGGCGGGAAGATCACTGGTTACCACCGTATTCGCGTCGGCTCCTAGATCGCCCGGTTAGGGCCTCGCCGCGTCAGCGCTGAGGTGCTTTTGGGCTAGACATCTCAAAGGCCCGGCTTCTTTTATTGAGAGGCTGGGCCTTTTTGGCGCGTTATATCTTGGTGTCCGTCGTGGTACTCTCGTTTTTGTCCGTGGGTTGTATTAGGGTTTCAGTATGCACGATGACGCCGCTGCCGCCCGCCGCAATTCCACGCCCGGCTCCGGTGCTAGCGCGCGCGGTCATGCCAGTTTCCCGCCTGGTTCCGATGACGATGTCTTGCACGCGTCCGCGCCGGGTGATGGGTCAAAACCGCGCCGTGTGCTGCTTAAACTTTCTGGCGAGGCTTTCGGGGGCGGCCAGATGGGGGTGGACGCTTACGTGGTGCGGCGAATCGCCGAGGAAATCGCGGTCGCCGTGAAGCAGGGCGTGCAGGTCGCGGTAGTTGTGGGGGGCGGCAACTATTTCCGGGGGGCCGATTTAGCCCAGGCCGGAATGCAACGGGAACGCGCCGATTACATGGGCATGTTGGGCACGGTGATGAACTGTTTATCGTTGCAGGATTTCCTCGAAAAAGACGGGGTGGCCACGCGGGTGCAAACCGCAATCGCGATGGGGCAGGTGGCGGAGCCGTACATTCCGTTGCGCGCAATCAGGCATTTGGAAAAAGGGCGCGTGGTTATTTTCGGCGCCGGGGCGGGGTTGCCTTATTTCTCCACAGACACGGTTGCTATTCAGCGCGCTCTGGAAATTGGTTGCGATGAAGTTTTAATGGGAAAGAACGGCGTTGACGGCGTGTACGATGCTGACCCGAACAAGGTTTCAGGTGCCACAAAGTTTGATCATTTAACTTTTGATGAGGCGCTTGAGCGCAAACTCGCCGTGATGGATTCAACCGCTATGGCAATGGCGCGCGACAACGGGGTTCACATGCGGGTGTTTGGGTTGGAAGGCTATGGCAATGTGACTAAATCGCTGCTGGGCGAAAAAATAGGCACCGAAGTGACCCCGAATTGAAACCCTTTGCCGATATACTACGAATAGATTCCGATGATAAACCCCCGATAAACCCGAATAGATAAAGGAGAGCATGTCATGGTTGAAGAAGCCCTGTTTGAGGCCGAAGAGAAAATGGACAAAGCGGTCGAGGTCGCTAAAGAGGACTTTGCTGGCATTAGGACCGGGCGCGCCAACAGCGGCATGTTCGCAAAGCTGCTGGTTGACTACTACGGCGCTCCCACGCCACTGCAGCAGTTAGCCTCCTTTAATATCCCAGAAGCGCGCACGGTACTTATCACGCCCTTTGACAAGAGTTCTATGGCCGTGATTGAAAAGACAATTAGGGACTCTGACCTCGGCGTGAACCCGTCAAATGATGGTGTGGCAATTCGCTGCAACCTGCCCGCCCTGACTGAAGAGCGCCGGAAAGAATATGTGAAGCTCGCGCGCAGCAAAGGTGAGGATTCCCGCGTGGCAATTCGCAACGTGCGCCGCAAAACTAAAGACGAGATTGACAAAGCGGTAAAGAACAAAGAAATCGGCGAGGATGAAGGCCGGGGTGGGCAAACGGAACTCGAAGCGCTCACCAAAAAGCATGTGGAGTTGATAGACCATTTGCTGGCTGCCAAAGAAGCCGAACTGCTTGAGGTTTAGCGCCAACTCAACTCAATCGAAAACGTGACAACCAATTTCCGAAAGGAACACATTATGGCTTCGATGGACGCTGGTGGTTACGTTCCGGTGGGTCAGGCGGGCGCGGGTCAGGCGCGCGTGGGTCTGGGCGGTGCGGCGCTCTCGGGTGCGGCGCTTTCTGGCGCTGCGCTGCCCGATCTTACACTGCCCGACACCATGCCCACGGAGGTTGTCGAGCCCGCCCCCAAAACGTCAAGGGCCGGGCGGAATCTGCCCGCCGCAATAGCGGTTGGGTTAGGTCTGCTGGCCGTGCTCGGCCTCACCCTGGCTTTCCGGCCAGAGCCTTTCGTAGTGCTTGTGGCCATCGCAATCTCGGCTGGCCTCTGGGAGTTACGCGCAGCCCTGCAACACGCCAAATTGGAGTTGCCGGTGTGGCCGCTGTTGGGCGGCACGGTGGCGATGGTGGCCGGGGCGTTCCTGGGAGGCTCCCCGGCAGTGTTG
>JAITCS010000058.1 GCA_031282935.1 Cellulomonadaceae bacterium | reverse complement strand
GTTCCACAGGCAGAACTCCACATAGGGGAAAGCTTTGAAAGTTTTGGTTTCCTTGGAATGATTAGTGAAAGTAATCTTCTGGATTTCCGCGTTCTCATTTTGGGGCACAAAATAAGTGGTCGAAACTTCCAAGCCATTGCGCTGCCCAGTAATCACCGAATAACCCAGACCATGCCGACACTCATACTTCTCGAGGTCAGCTTTGACTGGCAACCAAGTCGGAGTCCAAACATCGCCACCATCGTTAATAAATAAATAGCGGCCACCAATATCGGTTGGGATATTATTATAACGATATCGCAGCAAGCGACGCATCTTAGCATCTCGGAAGAAAGAATACCCGCCAGCCGTATTACTCATCAGGGCAAAGTATTCCTGATTCCCCAAATAGTTTATCCAGGGGTAGGGAGTCTTGGGGGTTTCAATCACATACTCGCGGGCAGCATCGTCAAAGTGGCCGAACTTCATACGCCCAGCATAGCACCGGGTGTGCTAGGGTCAAGATGTGAAAATCCGTGGCGATAATTTGGCACCCGGTTCGCGCCTCCCCGCGCCTTTCCAGGCCGTCCCCTACCAGCCCACTCGGCCCTTGGCGCCCACCGAAAACGCCTATAAAGAGGTGCAATTCCCAGCCGGATTCTTGTGGGGCGCCGCCACGGCCGCCCAGCAGATCGAGGGCGCCGCGCATGAGGACGGTCGCGGCGATTCGATCTGGGACGCCTTCTGCCGCGTCCCGGGGGCTATCGCTGACGCCACCAACGCCGACGTCGCCTGCGACCACTACCACCGGATGCGCCAAGACGTCGCCCTACTGCGGTCAATGAACCTGCGCGGCTACCGCTTTTCGACCTCCTGGGCGCGCATAATGCCCGACGGCAAGCAGATAAACAAAAAAGGTCTCGATTTCTATTCCCGCCTAGTTGACGAATTACTAAACAATGAGATCATCCCATTCTTGACCCTTTATCACTGGGATTTACCCCAAGCATTGCAAGACAAAGGCGGGTGGCCAAATCGTGACACCGCCCACCGCTTCTTGGACTATTCCATGATTGTGCATGAGGCATTAGCGGATCGGGTGCGGTCTTGGACAACCGTGAACGAGCCTTGGTGCGCGTCTTACTTGTCTTACATAAGTGGTGAGCACGCTCCTGGGCACCACAGCCGCTCGGAGGGCATTGCCGCCGCGCACCATTTGCTGCTGGGGCACGGTCTGGTTGCGGAGGCCATAAAGGCAGAGGATCCGAGCGCTGTTGTCGGCATCGCCCTAAACTTGTGGCCCTTCGATGCGGCCGATCCGGAAAACCCCGATGATGTCGCGGCGGCGATAAAGAAGGACGGCACCGATAATCGCGCTTTCCTTGACCCAGTATTTCTCGGGGTTTATCCCGAGGATATTCGTGAATGGTACGGCAGGGATTTAGAGAAGGTGGTGCGCGAAGGCGATTTGGAGATCATTTCAACTCCGATAGACTTATTGGGGCTGAATTACTATAACGGTTCCGGCATTAAGGGTGCTGACCCTTTGACCACTCCTGGCCCAGCTGAGAACGCGCCTTTCCTCGATAAATCTGGGCGGCATTGGACCCAAGGCCCCTCGCCTGCGCCTGAGGGTATCGGCTATATTAGTCGCGGCTTGCCCACCACCGGGATGGGCTGGGAGGTACAACCCGAAGGTTTAACTCGGTTACTTATGCGGCTGGAAAAGGATTACACCGGCCCGCGCGGGGTTGGCATTTACATTACCGAAAACGGGGCCGCATATGATGATTTGCCCGACCGCAACGGTTTTGTGGACGATTCTACCACTCGACTTTGGTACATTGATCAGCATTTGCGTGCGCTCAAAGACGCGATAGACGCTGGGGTTGATGTGCGGGGGTATTTCGCTTGGTCACTCATGGATACTTTCGAGTGGGCTTGGGGTTATTCCAAACGATTCGGGATTGTTTATACTGATTTCGATACGCAAGCTCGAATTCCGAAAGCCTCCGGGCGGTGGTATACCGAGGTTGCGCGCGAGAACGCTTTACCTGCCGTGGATCCGGAGCTGTAGTGGAGAGCTGTGATAATGCCAGAGAACACCTTGGTGATAAACCAATTAGGCTATTTGCCCAACGGCCCAAAGCAGGCCACCATCATTTGTGACACCCACGAACCGATTTCTTGGGTTTTGCGGTCCAAAACTGAGGTTGTGGCCCGTGGAAAAGCTATTCCGGGCGGGTTTGATCCAACGGTTGGCAGTTTGGTGCAAACGATAGATTTCTCGGATATTGCCGAACCCGGAGACTACGTTCTTCAAATTGACGCGGCCCCGGAATCGGCTGCGATTTCGCCTGAGTGCGAGCAACGCGAAATAACCGTCAAAGGGAATCTCTACGATAAAGCGTTAATTGATTCCCTCATACTGTTCACGCTGCAACGCAGCGGCTATGAAATAACCCCCGATATCGCTGGCCCGGAGTATGCGCGCGCCGCCGGGCACCTTGATGTCGCCCCAAACCTTGGTGATTGCGCCGTGAAACCGCTACCGGCGGGCGGGGCCACCACCGCTGGCGGCGTTGACCTGTATGATGGTTGGACAGGCGATTACACCGTGAACGCACGCGGCGGCTGGTATGACGCCGGTGACGCCGGGAAGTATGTGGTCAACGGCGGGATTTCGGTTGCCCAGTTGTTGGCCATCGTGGAGCGCTTAGTGCAAGTGCCGGATAGGACGCCAGCCCAGCGACAAGCTCTCGAACTCGCCTTGTTTGAGGCGCTGTGGGAACTGGGGTGGATGATACAGATGTCGGTGGCCGACAGTCTGCCGCTGGCTGGGATGGTACACCACAAGGTTTCGGATGAGCACTGGACGGGCATCCCCACCCTGCCCGCCGCTGACCCGCAGCCGAGGTATGTGCACCGGCCCTCAACGGCTGCCACCCTGAATTTGGCGGCCACGGCGGCCCAGGCTTCCCGAGTTATCCGATTAGTGCAAACTGAGCTCAGTGACCAGCCGCAAAGTTTCTCTGAGAGCCCACATATTAGGGCGTTCAAGAATGAGAATCCGGCGTTTTACAAGAATGTCGCCAAGCGCGCTTACGAGGCAGCGAAATCGAATCCAATTCTCTTGGCCCCCGATACCAATGTTTTGCCCAATCCTGGCTCTGGCCCGTATAACGATACCGAAATTGCTGATGAATGGTATTGGGCGGCGATTGAATTGTATCTCGCCACCAGAGGGTCAGCGCAACCGACCGAAAACAATAACGCCCTTAATTACCTGCAAGATGCTCGTTCCAACCCGTATCACCCGGCAAACCCGCTTAACGCCCAGCATGTCAAATCGCCGTGGAGTGAGGTTGGCTTCGATTGGCGAGATACCGCCGCGTGGGCGCGCCTGCAATTAGCGTTACACACTAACGGGGAAACCGATGCGGATCAGGTGCAAAATGAATTAGTTGCGCAGGCCGATAACCTGATAGCGAATCAAGAACAATTCGGGCAACTCTACTCCCCCGCTAATCACCATTACGCCTGGGGATCCAATGGCATGGTGGCAAACAATGCCGCTATTGTTGCTGCCGCCTATGACATTGCGAAAGATGAGAAATACCGCCTGGGTGCCTTAGCGGGGTTGGACTACTTGTTTGGCCGCAATGCTTTGGATATCTCATATGTCACCGGATATGGGCAGCGTTATGTGCAGAATCAGCACTCGCGGTGGTTCGCACACCAAGTTGACCCCAGCCTGCCGCACCCGCCGAGCGGAACCCTATCGGGCGGCCCCAACTCTGACTGCCCTGACCCGGCCAGTGAACATTTGCGGGGAAAACCAGCCCAATACTGTTACATTGACGATATTGACAGTTACGGCACTAACGAAATGACCATTAACTGGAATTCCGCTTTGGCAGGAGTGCTCGCCTTTGCGGCTAGTTAGGTTAGGGACGGCATTAGTTAAGTTTCGGATGATTTGTGGCTAGGTTCGGGATGATTTGTGGGTAAAGCGAGACCGAGGATTCGCAATCGGAAACGATTCTGGATTATTCTTGGTGCGCTTTTTGTGGTGGTCGCACTCGGGGTGGGCGGGTTTTTGGCATATCTGAATCATCAGATGAGCAGAATCCCGCAAATGACTTTCGCGCAAATGCTTGCCTATACCACTGGCAGCAACGAGAGCGCTCGCATTACTGTTGGGATAATTCAAGATGGCCAAGCCAGCTTTACCGTATATGGTATGAACGGGTCGGTGTTACCTGCCGAGGAATATGTGTACGAGATCGGTTCGATCACGAAAACCTTTACCGCTGGGCTGCTCTTTCGTGCTATCGCGGAAGGTAACATATCCCTCGATGATTCGATAGACCAGCATTTGAACCTTCCCGCTGGGCGCTACTATCCGACATTACGACGACTAATCACCCACACTTCCGGGTATCAAGGTTATTATTTCGAGCGCCCGATGATTGGGAACTTCTTGGCCCGGCGCAATAGTTTTTATCGCATTGACGAGGGTATGCTGCTAAACCGGATTGGGAATATCCGGTTAACGGATAGGGATTATCCTTTCGTTTATTCCAATTTCGGGATCGCGGTGGTGGGGGCGGTGCTGGCCGAGGTATACGGGATGGACTTTACCACCATAATGAATCAGTATGTGCTGGAGAATCTTGGCTTGGAAAATACGCGGATAATAACCAGTGTTTCAGGCGCCACTGCTCGCAATGCTAATACTTTCCGGGCCAACACTTTCTGGGATTGGGCTCCTGGGGACGCCTATCTGGCGGCGGGTGGATTGCAATCAACCATTGGTGATATGCTGAAATATGCCCAAGCGCTTTTAGAGCACGAGGATACCTTTTTGGCGCAAACTTTAGTCCCCTTAGCGGAAATAGACGGCAATTCCACCAGAAATATCGCCATGAATATCCGAATGGATCGGGTAGGCACCGCCTGGATGATTGACGATGTGAACCACATTATCTGGCACAATGGCGCCACGGATAACTCCAACTCCTATCTCGGAATTGATCCCGCCAATCAGACTGCCGTAGTTATCCTGTCCAACCTCCCGCCGAACTACCGCATCCCCGCCACAGTAATGGGGGCAAACCTCCTACAAACCCTCCCCAACTAGCACTGAATGTTTTGTGCTGAACGCTGGGCCGTAAATTGGTGCCATTGGAGCAAGGTGTTGAGTTGGAACGCAACTCCCACTATAGCAATCCTCTTTTAACCGCCAAATACCCAGCCTCAAACTTTGTTCTCGCTCCAATGCGCTCCATTAGCGCCTCAACTTTCCGGCGTGTCGTTCGACCAGATAAACCCATGTCTTTCTGAACGTCCTCAATTCCGCGCCCGAGAGCCAATAACTCTAGTATTGCTTTTTCTTCCTCTGAAAGACCATTTTTCTCAGGAACATAGTTTTCACCTAACGGCTTTGCCCTCACCCAATAAGTGTCGAACAAAGCGGACATTGCGGCCACTACACCCTTACTGGAATAAATGGCGATACCTTTCTTTGTATCGGAACTATCGATTGGTAGCACAACCGTTTTCTTATCTTGGATAATCATTCGCAGCGGCAGAGAAGGGGTGGTTCTAACTTCAGCTCCTTTGCTGTTTAGCCAGCGAACATGCTCTAGGGTGAGGTTATCATTACGAAGGCTGGACAAGTAAATCGTTCGAGATTGGATATTTCGGGCAAACATTTGCTCATCAGTCTGCCTAGCATTCGCAATCTGGTCTGGGGTGTGAGCACCCCCAGGAGCGAATGTGGATACTTCAGACTCGGCTTCCAAGCAAAGTGTTCTTAATCGCTCATTAATTGCCGCCATACCGAGGATAGTCTCAACGCCACCGGACTCACGGGCGAGTTGAGCTTCCTCCTTTATGCCCTCTGCGTGCGCTTTTTTCGCCTGTAGCTCGGCCTCTTGGCGCGCCATGATAAGGTCAACCGCCTGCGATGGAGGTGCCACAAAGATTGAGGTCGCCCCATCAAGAATCAACGAATTTCGTTCCAGCTCAGCATATGCGATGTTTGCATCATTTATGGGGATGTCCAAGCCTTGAGCTAGCGCAAATAGGCCCCTACCAGGGTTTTTGTAAGCCTCAACGTACAGCTTACTAGCCAACGGGCTTATACCCAATGGTTCCAACATCCGGTAATCCACCCACCACCTCCCCGTTCCTGAGCCAAGCTGCTGAAGTGATTTTAGGCCGTCGGGCCTGCTCTGCCACCAGCATAACAGACTGCGTCTAGTGGCCATGGCCAACTTGGCCACTGATCCTAATTTGGTATCCACTCTATGTGTGGGGCATGATTCATTTCGGCAGGAATGATAAAACAAAATGTTGTTCTGCCACCCAAACTGAAAGGAATCCTTTATCATGTCGAAATTACAGAACTCTTTGGTGGGTTGCTTTCGGGGATTGGCCGTGTTGGGTGCGTGTGTTTTGACAGTGCAGGTTGGTGGAACATATTTTGCCTCGGCACATGATACGACTAAATCAAATACTGTGGTTTCTGAGTATGGCCCTAGCGCATCGGATCACGTTGACCTTGTAGTCGCATGTCTTATTCACCACCGCTTGGCGGGGAATGACTTTGATCGAGATTCGTTACGCGAATTGTGGTCACAGTTTGAAGAAATAGGCCCAGATCACCCCTATGCTAGGATATTAGCTGATGGCGAAGTTCCGGATGGAGTAATAATGCAAAACGCCAACGGAACTGGGCCGCGCTGGACGGTTGATTGGCCAGAAGGCAAATCCCCACGAACAGTCCTCTTGCCATACGGGGCCGAACTAAATAGTGGGCAAGCGCTCGAGTGCCAGATTAACCCTGAAATGGACTAAATATAGCATTTCATTGGCGGTTGTACGAATACAACAACCGCCAATGCAACTGCTTAAGCCTACGAAGTGGCGTCCACGGCTTCCATAATCGCGTTTATAATTTCCGGCTGCGAGGGCTCCATACGGCGGCGGTTGAATAAAGCATAATGATCCGTAGCGATATCCGGCAAGGTGATCCCAGTTCCACCATTAGCGAGGTTTTGAGTATCTGCGATCTCGGTAGCCAACTCGGCGTCGTCTTCCGCGCGGGCAGCGCGCCGCGCGGCCAACCCACAAGCTCCACATCAATACACCACGCCTTGCAACCCCGTCGAACGCGGCATATGCCTCACCGCAGGCTAACACTTCGCGGGCATATCCTAAATGAGGCATCGAAACCCTATGCGGGTAATTTGAAATGAGGTAATACACTTCGCCCTACGGAGTTTTGCATTGCACAATAGGCTGGGTTGAGTTATTATGTTTTTATGCCATTCCGGTTTGCTTTATCTGCTGATTAGCATGGGGTTCCCCGAGCATCGGCAGCGCGTGTGTCATTGCTCGGCACCTCGGCTCCAACTATCACGAATTGGGGTGAGCCTGGCACTGTATTTGTGGGGATTGACGATCGCGGCATCGAACTCGAAGTGATTACTGTAACGCGCGGCATAAATGAGCTATTCGTCCACGCAATGCCAACCGCATACCGATTTAAGGGAGATAACTAATGGCCAATAATTGGAATCCGCCTCGCATGACTCCCGAGGAAGCAGAGGCTTACCTAGCACAATTCAGCGACGCGGACTTCGAAAGTATGACGGTATCATCCGAAGAAGATATCTCCGAGGCTCAATATGAGCGCCTAGTGGAGGCCGCCCACAAGATTCCACTTCCAGGGCGCCCTTCACTGACCGAGCCCGGAGAAACCTCCCCGCAAATCGTTATCCGACTGCCCGCGCAAATGAACGCTCAACTGGCAAAACTCTCCGAGCAGACCGGCGAAAGGCGCTCCACCATCGTGCGGAAAGCACTAGGCCAATACCTCGCAGGCGCCTAGTCTGCCCTGCGTTCCGGTACCTCATCGATTGGAAACCCAAACTGAAAGGAATCCTTTATCATGTTGAAATTACAGGACTCTTTAGTGGGGTGCTTTCGGGGATTGGCCGTATTGGGTGCATGCGTTTTGACAGTGCAGGTTGGTGGAACGTATTTTGCCTCGGCACATAATACGACTGAATCAAATAGTACATCGAACTAAACAGTGAGCAAGCGCTCGAGTGCCAGCTTAACCCTGAAATGGACTAAATATAACATTTCATTGGCGGTTGTAGTATTCATACAACCGCCAATGAAATTGCTTTAAGCCTACGAAGTGGCGTCCACGGCTTCCATAATCGCGTTTATGATTTCCGGCTGCGAGGGCTCCATACGGCGGCGGTTGAATAAAGCATAATGATCCGTGGCGATACCCGGCAAGGTGATCCCGGTCCCACCATTATCCCACCAGAAAGTGCGGATACCGATTTTCCTGGCTTCCTCAACATAGAAGCGAGACCAAGCGATTCGAGATTCGAGATTGTTACGGTTAATGGCGGCCATTTCACCAATGATTACCGGATAGCCTTGGGAAACGAAAAGTTCATAAGCATTTTCCAACCCCTCGATAATGGTGTCAGGCCCACTATCGCCAACCCCATCTACACTCCATTCATCAACTGCCCTATCACCAAGATATAGCGCAAACGGATATGGTGCATAGTTGTGGATAGATACAATAATCTTTCCAGGGCCAGCCGGGTCAACGGGAATAACCAAATCCTGAGTAGCGGCCTCACTGGCAGAAGCGCCATAAGGGGAGGCAATCAAGAATCGTTCCGCGTTATTACCGCCAGTGGCCCGCACGGTATCCACAAACACTTGAGTTAAGATATTGAGGTTATTCCTTTCCTCGGCTGTGCCGCCAGTCCACTCGTTAGGGCTACCCACAGTGCGCGGCTCGTTAAGCCCCTCAAACACTAACCGTTGCCCGTACCCTGCAAACCTGTCCGAAATTTGCTCCCACAATTTGGCGATTACCGCAACGGAATCGTCACGGCCTTCGTCAAATAGGCTCCACATGGATTCGTCGTGATGGGAGTTAAGGATAACAATAAGGCCGTTATCGTAAGCATAATCAACCACCTCTTGAACGCGGTTCATCCAGTCATCACGGATATTCAAGTCTTCATCAACCATCGAGAACCAAGTGACTGGAATACGGATCGCGTTGAACCCGGCATCGCGAACCATGAGGATCATGTCCTCGGTAGTGATCGCGTTGCTCCAGTGAGTTTCTTGCCGCTGCGGCGAGTTGTTCCGAATTGAAACCGCAGAGGTGCCAACATTAGAGTCAAGGGTATTGCCGAGGTTCCAGCCCATCGTGATCGCCTGCACCAGTGCGTTCGCGTCCGCGAAAGTGTCGGGCAGCGGCTCCCACCGAACTGCTATTTCTACCGGCCCAGCCACTGCTGGTGCAACGGTTTCTGCCACCTCACTCGGTACGCTCCCGCCGACCTCGCCTGCCGAAGCCGGGCCGCCACAGGCCCCCAACAACACCGCGCCAGCGACAACCAGCGCCGTAATCCCAGAAATCTTACGCATCTTTGCTCCAGTTTCGATACGCTGCGCCCGCCACGCAGCCAAAATTAACCCAGAGCTATGGTAAGGGCTGTTAGCGGAACGCCTTGTATCCGAGCACTATTGGTGCCAACAAATAAAGCAATTTGCGCCGCTAAAGATAATGAGGGGAGCAGTACGGGGACTGCATCCGACTTATCTAAGGCCGCGCAACTAGCCCCGTAGTGCTCCCACTCAAGTGCAACAGTAGCATGATCGGTCGGAACAGCGGTAGGCAGCGGTAATTACGTCATGTACGAAAGATAAGCAGGATGGTTAGGGGGTGATGGCTAGGGGGTGGCATCCACGGCCGACATTATTGCGGCGATCAGTTCCGGCTGGGTCGCCTGATTAGTGCGGCGGTCGAAAAGGCCGAACTGCGCGATCCCCGGCAGGGTCAGCCCTATACCCCCGTTGTCCCACCAGAAGGTTCGCATTTCGCGCAGCCGGGCCTGCTCCACGTAAAACTGCGCCCAGGCGACCCGCGAATCCTGGTTGTCGCGGTTCAGGGCGCCCATTTCCCCAAAAATCACTGGTACGCCGCGCTCCACAAAGGTGTGGAAAGCCCGCTCCAGACCGTCAACAATGGCGTCTGGCCCACCAGGGCCAACACCGTCCGCACTCCACTCGTTAACCACATTGCCGTTCATGGAGTGGGCAAAGGGGTAGGGCTCGTACATGTGAATCGAAACAATGATTTGGTTGGTGCCAGCCGGGTCGGTTGGGAGCACAAACCCTTCAATGGCTGGCGCGGTCGCCGAGGCCGCGTAAGGGGAAGTGATTAGGAATCGGTTGGCGTTATTGCCGCCGGTGGCGCGCACGGTATCCACAAAAACCTGATTGAGGATATTGACGTTATTGCGTTCCTCCTCTGTGCCGCCCGACCATTCATCGGCACTGCCGACAGTGCGGGGTTCGTTTAGGCCCTCGAAAATTAGGCGCTGGCTGTAGCCGGAAAATCGGGTGGCGATTTGCTGCCAAACTGTTTCGATAACCGCCCGCGATTTGGGCCTATCTGCGTCGAACAAACTCCACATGGATTCGTCGTGGTGGGTGTTGAGGATGACAATCATCCCGTTTTCGTAGGCGTAATCCACCACCGTCTGAACGCGATCCAGCCAATCCCCGCGAATGTGCAGGTTGTCATCAACCATTGCGAACCACGTCACGGGTATTCGGATGGCATTGAACCCGGCGTTGCGGACGGTGAGGATGTTTTCCTCGGTGGTGATCTGGTTCTCCCAGAAGGTTTCTTGGCGTTGCGGGGTATTGTGACGGATTGAGGCTGGCGCCTGCCCCACGTTGGAATCCAGGGTGTCGCCGAGGTTCCAGCCCGCGGTGATGGTTTCGACTAGGGCATGAGCATCTGGGAAAGCGTTGGACACCGGCTCCCAGCGCATGGGAACGATGCCTACCGCTCCGGGCTCGCTGGGGGTTGCCGAATTGCTGCAAGCGCCCAGCACTAAAGCCGCTGCGACCACAGCTCCGATAAGCCCAGAAAACCTCCGCACTCGAAACATCATATCGCTAAGGTGAGGATTCGGGACAGCAAACCGCGCCCATTACCACAGGCGGCACTATCGGGTAGGACACACATGTGCTTGGCAGTCGGGGTTTCGACGGGCTGTGAGTATTGGGTTGGCTGGTTTGGGACTGGCTGTCAGAATGGTGTTGGTCGTTTCAGTGGTTTTGTGACTCATCGACAGGCTGGCCGCGTGTGCGTGCTTTGGTTGAGGCTTGTCCAGAACTGTTGGGGTGGCCAGCACCGACTCTGGCCCACCTCAGTGTCTTGATTAGGAGCTTGCCCAACTTCGGTTGTGGCTCCTCACAGTATTGACCTTTGGTGATTCCACCCAGATTGGTGCTGGCCGTAGCGGCCGGGTTTATTC
>JAITCS010000039.1 GCA_031282935.1 Cellulomonadaceae bacterium | reverse complement strand
AATCATTCCTCGGATCAGCATAAGTGGTTTATCGAGGCGCTTTCCGCGCCGCCCGGTTCACCTGCACGCGCTCGATACATTTTCAGGGACGGATTGGGCACTGACGGCCAATTACCTCCCTCGGATTGGATTTCGGTTTTTGGCGGCCCGGCTTGGACTCGGGTGCCAGACGGCCAGTGGTATTTGCACACTTTCGCTAAAGAGCAGCCCGATTGGAATTGGGATAATCGTGAGGTACAACTAGACTTTTTGCGCACTTTACGATTTTGGGCTGATCGCGGGGTGGACGGGTTTAGGATAGACGTAGCAAATAACCTAAAAAAGGATTTGTCCGCTAATCCCCTGCCCTCACAGGGGGAGATAAATGACGCCTCCCTTTGGGAGCCGGGGCGAAATCCATTCCGTGATCGGAACGAGGTTTTCGACGTTTATCGCGAGTGGCGCCAAGTTTTTGACGAGTACGATCCGCCTCGGGTGGCGGTCGCTGAAGCCTGGGTGGAGCCGGAGCGGCAACACTTGTATGCGGCCCCCGATGGGTTAGGTCAGGTTTTCAATTTCGACCTGCTGAAATCGAATTTTAGCGCCGCCGAGTTTCGGGAAGTGATTGCCCGAAACATTGCGCAAGCTTTTGAAAGCGGGTCGTCGAACACTTGGGTTTTGTCGAATCACGACGTGGTGCGACATGCGACCCGATATGGTTTGCCATTTGACGCTACTCGCGATAACCAAATGGCCCGGGAATGGGATTTGTTTGACGGTTCAACAATTCCACTCGATGCGGAACAGGGATTACGGCGCGCCCGGGCGGCTACTTTATTGCTTTTGGCCTTACCGGGTTCCACGTACATGTACCAGGGTGAAGAATTGGGTTTGCCCTCCATCACCGGGATTTCCCCCGACGAGCGGCAAGACCCCACTTTCTTTAGGAACAAAGGCCACGATGTGGGGCGTGACGGCTGCCGAATTCCTATTCCGTGGGCGGCTGCCGCCCCAAGTTACGGCTTTGGGCCTGGGGTTGCTTCCCACATTTCGCAGCCTGCCGCTTGGGCTTCGTTCGCCGTGGACACCGAAAGCGCCGACCCCGCTTCTACGCTCTCCTTGTACCGGAACGCCTTGGCTTTGCGCCACAAACTGCAGGTGGCCGAAGAGTTGGAGTGGCTGGACAGCGAAACTCCTGACGACTCTGTGCTGCTGTTCGCCCGTCCTGCGGGCCCGGACGGTCGGCGTTGGGTTTGCGCCACCAATTTCGGTTCTGCGCCCGGGCCCATGCCCGCTGGGGAACTGCTGCTGGCAAGCTCCGCTATCACCGATACAAATGTGCTGCCTGCTGAAACCACAGCCTGGCTGCGGCGCTGAGGCCGACTTATCCGGATAGAATATTAGCGCAGCGTGAACACTAGGGTTAGGATGGATAAGAGCACTACGATTGCTGGCACTATGTAGAACTTTAGGGTTGAGCCTGCTGCCAAAGTGCGTGCGGTGACGTTTGTGCTGTTGTCGAGAAATTGCTTACTGAATGCCAAGTTAAGGGCGGCAAACACAAGCGGTAACCCGAAAACAAACAAATCCCTGGGGATATGGTTGCCGCTTGTGCCGTCCAACCGGAATTGCAGTGGCACTTGCGCTGGCAACCGGCTGCGCAGCGCAAAAAAGAGCACCCCCATCAAAGCACAAATAACTGTGCCGATGATTAAATGCTTTTCCCCTGCTTTCATTATGCTTTTCCCCTGCTTTCACCCTAAACACCGACTAGCTTTCCGGCTAGATATGGCACCAAATCGGAAATCGGAATGCGTTCTTGCTCCATCGTGTCCCGATCACGCACGGTGACAGCGTTATCGTTCAAGGAATCGAAATCAACCGTAATGCAATACGGGGTTCCGATTTCATCCTGACGGCGATACCGCTTTCCGATAGCTTGGGTCACATCGTAGTCAATATTCCAATGCTCCCGTAATTCGGCGGCAATCTGCTCAGCCAACGGCAACAACTCATCGGACTTCGATAAAGGCAACACCGCAGCCTTGAACGGGGCCAGGCGCTTGTCGAGCCGCAAGACCGTGCGCTTGTCCACCCCGCCCTTGGAGTTCGGAGCCTCATCTTCATCATAGGCGTCAACCAAAAACGCCATCAGGGAGCGAGTCAAACCAGCCGCTGGCTCAATCACATAAGGGTAATACTTCTCATTAGTGACCGGATCACGGTACATCAAGTCTTTCCCAGAATGTTCGCTATGGGTTTTCAGATCGAAATCTGTGCGATTAGCGATACCCTCAAGCTCTCCCCATTCGCCACCCACAAAGCCGAACCTGTATTCGATGTCAACTGTGCGGGTGCTGTAATGCGAAAGTTTCTCTACCGGGTGCTCGTACAAACGCAAATTCGCCGGGTCAATACCGTACTTCTCGTACCACGCCAAGCGGGTGTCAATCCAATACTGGTGCCACTGCGCGTCCGTGCCCGGCTGCACAAAGAATTCCATCTCCATTTGCTCAAACTCGCGGGTGCGGAAAATGAAGTTGCCGGGAGTGATCTCATTTCGGAAAGATTTACCGATTTGCGCAATCCCGAACGGGGGTTTCATCCGAGAAGTGGTGGAAACGTTACCGAAGTTCACAAAGATGCCCTGCGCCGTTTCGGGGCGTAAATAGTGCAACCCCGATTCGTCCTCAACCGGGCCCAAATACGTTTTCAGCATCATATTGAAATCGCGCGGCTCGGTCCATTGCCCCCGCACGCCACAATGCGGACAAGCGAGGTTGCCCAATTCGATGGTGTCCGGGTCCTCGATGCCTGCCTTCGCAGCGGCAGCCTCTTGCAGTTGGTCCACACGGAACCGTTTGTGGCAGCTCAAACACTCGGTGAGTGGGTCGTTGAATACGCCAACATGGCCAGAAGCGACCCAAACCTGCCTCGGTAAAATCACCGAACTGTCAATTCCGACAATGTCAGGGCGCCGCGTCATCTCTTTCCACCACGCCCGCTTAATGTTATCTTTTAGCTCCACGCCGAGTGGCCCATAATCCCAAGCCGATCGAGTGCCGCCGTAAATCTCGCCACAAGGAAATACGAATCCACGGCGCTTTGCCAACGAAATTACGGCCTCAAGTTTAGCGGATGGGGTTAGAGCCATTATTCCTAGCACTCCTAAAGTAATAACATAACTGAAAACTACCTGTTTGCGGCGTTGTATCCGCGCACATTGTTGCCGCAAACGCTATTATGGCAACGGTTTGAGGGCCAATCCGCGAACGGACTTGGCCTCATGCCATACATTAGCACCTGTGACCGACTTTCAAGAGCATCCTCGTACCCGCCGCCACCAGACGAACGGCCCGGCGGCGTCGCGCAACCGGCGTTTCGTCCCGGCGGCCTTGGTTGCGGCGATTACGCTGTTTCTGGCGGCCTGTGGGAGCGCTGGCACTGCTGGCACCGCTGGTACCGGAAACGGCTCGAATACCGGCGCTGCGGGTGGCGCGGATACCCTCCAGGTGCTGGCCTCTTTTTACCCGCTGCAGTTCGTGGCGCAGCAGGTGGCTGGGGATTTGGCGACGGTTTCAAACTTGACTCCCCCGGCGGCTGACCCGCACGAGTTGGAGCTGTCCATTGCTGCTGCTCGGGCGGTTGGCCAGGCCGATTTGGTGGTGACATTGGGGGGATTTCAACCGGCGGTGGACGCGGCGATTGCGACTCAGCACCCAGCGCGCGTTGTTGATGCGGCCGACATTGTGACGCTGTTGCCCGCTGCGAGCGGCGGGTCCTCCGAGGACGGCGACGATGATCCTGACCATGAAGGCGAGGACCACGACCACGAAGGCGATGACCATGATCACGAGGGGGACGACCACAACGACAGCGACCACGACCACGGGGATGGCGGCCACAACCACTCCATCGGCGGCTACGACCCGCACTTCTGGCTTGATCCCCTCAGACTGGCGCAAATTGCCGGGCCCATCGCCGACGCCCTCTCGGAAGCCGACCCTGCCAACGCCGCGACATTCC
Source organism: Cellulomonadaceae bacterium (assembly GCA_031282935.1). Lineage (GTDB taxonomy): Bacteria > Actinomycetota > Actinomycetes > Actinomycetales > Cellulomonadaceae > Xylanimonas. Next base: position 1,696 of record JAITCS010000039.1, on the reverse strand, counting down.
ACGCCAACGCCGACCAATTAGTTCAACGGTTAAACGAATTAGATCAGCGCTTCACGACCGAATTAGCTCCATTCCGAGGCGCAAAAATGGTCACCAGTCATGCGGCTTTCGGCTATTTGGCCGCCCGCTATGGCCTAGAACAAGTGGGCGTAACCGGCATTGACCACGAAATCGAACCCTCCCCTGCTAGGCTTCGAGAGATTCGGGCAATCGTGGCAGAAAATGGAGTCAGCACTATTTTTTATGAAACTCTTTCAAATCCAGGCATCGTGCAAACTCTAGCAAATGATATCGGCATAAACGCCGCCGAAATCAACACTGTTGAAGGCTTGACAAACGCCGAATTGGCGGCCGGGGAAGATTATTTCACGGTGATGAACCGAAATCTTGACACGCTGGTGGCTAACCTGAACGCGCCGAGCCAATAAACCTCGGCTAAGGTAAGGACAAATACCGGATTTTCTAGCACGCAGCAGTTGATGCAACCGGCAGAAGTTACTGCGACCGGCAGCGGTTGACGCAACCGGCAGCAGTTGATGCAAAAGGTGGCCAAATGGCGAACTCCGACTCGGATATCATATTCGAGACCCGCGACTTGCACGTGCGCTTTGGGCAAGCCAAAGTGCTGCGCGGTATTAGTCTGGTGATTCGCCGAGGCGAAGTGGTGGCAGTGCTCGGCGCTAACGGTTCCGGCAAATCCACGCTAATCAAAACTCTGGTTGGTATTCAAGAAGCTCACCGTGGCACGGTAATTCGCCCTAATGCGGCGAGCATTGGATATGTGCCGCAGCGAGCCAGCGCCGCCGGTGGCATACCTGCAACGGCTGCGGAGGTGGTGGCTTCAGGGATGTTGACCGGGCGGCGGCTGTGGTTGCCGCGTCAGTGGCGGGCGCGGGCCGTTGCAGCGCTGGAGCAGGTCGGCCTGGCTGATCGCGCAGGTGAGGCCACCATTCACCTCTCGGGCGGCCAGCAGCAGCGCGTGCTAATCGCTCGGGCGTTGGTGCGCAACCCGCAGGTGCTGGTTCTTGATGAGCCGGTGGCTGGGGTGGACGCGGATTCGCAGCGGCAATTCGCCCTCGCATTGTCGAAATTGGTGGCCCAGGGCATTACTATAGTGGTGGTTTTGCATGAAATTGGTGACTTCGCTCCCCTAATTACGCGCACAATAATACTTAAGCAAGGCAAGGTTATTGCAGATGGCCCACCGCAACTTGATGCTTTTGGCCATGATGCCCTAGATCATGATCATCAGCACGATCACGATGGAGTGGCTCACGAATTGACCACTCGATTAGCGGAACACGAAAGCGGATTCAACCAATTCTCCCCGCAGTTGCAAGGCTTAACTAAACACCATCGTGGCCATAGGACGGGGCGATAATATGGTAGGCATTTGGAATGAATTGTCGGCCATGTTTAGTGATTCCCTTATGCAGCGCGCGCTCCTGATTGCGGTGCTGGTGGGTGCTTGCGGCCCCATTGTTGGCACTTATTTGGTGCAACGCCGGTTATCTTTATTGGGCGATGGGGTGGGCCATATTGCGCTTACTGGGGTTGCTTTAGGGTGGCTGGTTGGTTCTTGGTTGCACATAAGGCCCGCCGATGCTTTGGCAATTCCGGGCGCGGTTTTGATAGCGGTTATCGGTTCGATACTTATTGAGGTGGTGCGCCGCAGAGGGAAAACCTCGGGCGATTT
>JAITCS010000038.1 GCA_031282935.1 Cellulomonadaceae bacterium | reverse complement strand
GCGATGAATCGTGATCGGAACGGCACCGCGCCTGGTGGCACCTCCGACACAATGCTCCCCCGACCAGACTCCACAACTGCACGCAGCAGCGCGTTGTTGCCGGGTGGGTAGAGCCGTTCCAGACCCCCGGCCATGAAAGCTATGGTCGCTCCTTGCGACACCAAGGCGGCCCGGTGCGCAGCGGCGTCGATCCCGTAAGCGCCCCCGGAGACAACCGTATACCCTCGGTCGCAAAGGCCAGCAGCCAAATCCCCGGTGACGTGTTCCCCGTATGATGTAGCCGCCCGAGAACCGACCAGCGAAACGGCGCGAGCGCTCAGCGCCGCCAAATCTTGACAGCCCAGCACCCAGAGTGCGTGAGGCGCAGCCGCACCCAAGTCTTGGATTTGCGGTGGCCACTCTTTGTCCATGGGGAGCACCAGTCGGGCGCCCAGAGCCTCCCCCGCTGTTAGGTCGGCTCTTGGGTTCAGGTCGCATAGCGCCGCAGCCCACCGCGCGGCGGCTTGACGCAACTGAGCCATCGCCCCACCTCCCGCAAGGCTTAATGGGAGGTTTTCTAGGTGCTCTGCTGATTCTCCTATCACCCAATGTAAAGCTCCGCTCACCCCCAAATGCGTTACCAGTGTGCCCGCTAGTAAATCCCCCGGTTCCGCTAGGCGCGACCATGCCACGGCCGCCAATCGCGGGTCGTCAATGTCGAAAAGAGTAGCCATTAGTGTCCCCTGCCTGTGCGGAGCATCATCGCCAGCCCGGCGTCGGTGGCGGTCGGGTATTCGCGGTCGTTAAGGTCTGCGATGGTCTGGGCTATGCGGAGCACTCGATCAGCGCCGCGCAGGGATACTAGCCCGGCGTCGAGGGCGCGGAACAGTTCACGGGTGATTTCTGGGCGGCCAGCGTAACGCTCTCGAAGCCATTTGCCGGGCACTTGGGAATTGAGTTGCCAGGGTGTGCCTTTGAGCCGTGATGCCGCTTGGGCGCGTGCCACCGCTACGCGTGCCGCGACTTGCTTTGATGATACCTGGCCTTGGCCCAGCAATCCGGCCCGACTCACCGGGTCAACCTGAACTTGCAGGTCAACCCGGTCCAGCAAAGGCCCGGACAACTTGGAGAAATACCTTCGCCTTGCCATTGGCGTGCAAGTGCATTTCAGCCCTTTGCCGCCTCCCATGCCGCACGGACAGGGATTGGCGGCCAGCACGAGTTGAAAGCGAGCCGGGAACCTGGCCATGCCACCGCCGCGCTGAATCACCAGTTCGCCGTGTTCCAAGGGCTGCCGCAGCGCCTCCAGCACGCGGGCAGAGAACTCGGGCGCTTCGTCAAGGAACAACACCCCGCAATGCGCTCGGGATGCTGCGCCAGGGCGCGGAACTCCGCTGCCGCCCCCAACAATCGCGGCCGGGGTGGCCGTGTGGTGGGGGTCCTCAAACGGGGGTCGCAGCACCAGCCCTTGACCCGGATCGAAAGTGCCAGCCACTGAGTGAATGGAGGTCACTTCCACCGCCTCAGCCTGCGTTAAGCTAGGGAGAATGCTTGGGATTCTGGCCGCGAGCATAGTTTTACCCGCCCCTGGTGGCCCGCAGAGCAGCAGGTGGTGGCCCCCGGCGGCGGCAATCTCGACGGCGAGTTTTGGGACTTCTTGGCCAATAACATCGCTGAGGTCGGCGGCTTTCTCTAGGCGCTGGGCAACCCTGGGGGCGCTCGCTGGAGGCAACGGCTTACACGTCGGCGGTTTCCCGCCGTGCAAGGCCACCACGTCAGATAGGGTGTCGGCCCCTTGCACTCTGGCCCCCGGAACCAGTTTTGCCTCAGCCGCCGAAGCAGTGGCGACCACAACATCAGGGACGCCTGCCGCGACCGCCGCAGCCACCATCGGCAAAATCCCCCGCACCGGCTGTAACCGGCCATCAAGCCCTAACTCGGCCAGATGTACTCGGCGCTGCTGGGTGTCGGGAATAACGCGGGCACCGATCAGGATTGCCACCGCTATCGCCAAATCAAAAGCGGTGCCAGTTTTGGGGAGCGCAGCCGGGCTAAGGTTCACGGTTATTTTCCGGTTGGGCCATTCCAGGTTTCGGCTGAGTACTGCCGCGCGCACCCTATCTTTCGCCTCTACTAGGGCCGCATCAGGCAGGCCCACAAGCGTGAACCCAGGCACGGTGAACGCTAATTGGGCTTGCACCTCAACAACATGACCGATCAGCCCTTCTAGGGCGACGGCCGCAGTAGTTCCGAGCGACATTAGCTGATCCCTCTGATGTGTTCAATGATCGGACTTGAATTCGGCTTTAGCAGGATTGAGATTGCGTCGAGCCTAATTTCTCTGCTGCTGCGCAGTTCTGTCTTGTGTTCAGACATCCATTGCCCGAACACTTTGCGCATTCGCTTTATTTTTGCTTCCGAAATTGCGGCTGCGGGTGTACCAAACGCTGTGCCGCTTCTGGTTTTCACCTCGACTGCGATTAGGGCGCCTTTGTCGAAGGCAATTATGTCCAGCTCCCCTTGGCGGCCACGCCAATTCCGGGCGATGATTTCGGCGCCGTTATCGGCCAAAACTTGGGCGGCTAAATCCTCCCCGGCTTGGCCCAACGCCTGTTTCGTCTGTGCTCCCACTTTAGTTCGCTCCCCTCACTTGACCTGTTTGGAACATCATGGCGGCAAGCGGGGACAGCAACGCTGTCAGTTATCCACAGCTTCCAGTGCGGAGCTGGTTTTTTTACGGTTGTGTAAAAGTTTCGTGCGGTGAGAATACTAGGATTGCCTCAAAACGCGCTTTCAAAAATCACGCAAAACAGGTGTTGCAACTGGCGTAATTTGCTGCTTGAGATGTCGCCAAGTGGCAAACAGCCGGGCAGGGCGACAGTTCGGAGCCGCTGCTCGGCGGCAGTTGCGGCGCCGTTCGGGCCACAGTAGTTGGCAGTTGGCGGTTGGCAGCCGCTCACGCCAGAAGGTCGGTCAAGGATTTTATGGTGCAAGTGGCATTTAGTGGCGCAGGCTGCGGGTCGAAATAAATCGTGGCGATATGCGCAGCCTGGCCCGCGTCCACGTCAATAGGGCGATCCCCAATAGTCACGGTAAGTGCGCGATCCAGGTGATATTTGTCAATAAGATAATCAAAGGCAGCCGGATCGGGTTTGCGTGCAAAACCAGAATCTTTTGTGACCACTTCCGCAAAGTATTGCGCAATTCCAGCAATTCGCAAAATGTCTAGCACTTGATTATCCCGGTGCGAAACCAGATAATTAGCGCCACCGGCAGTCACAATAGCCGAAAGCACTTCCAGGGCACCAGCGAAAAGAATCGGCTCAACTAAATGCGGGGACTCAAGCTCGCGATACCTTTCCAAAAACCCAGGCACATCAGGCGCAAAGGTTTCGATAGCGTGGTCGGTTGAAACTCGCAGCGCGGCGTACACTGAATCGTGCGGCTCAGTGCTCCCGTATTCGGCCAAGGTTTCCACAAAGGCCTGCGTGGAGTTCTCATAATTATCGAGTAAAGTGCCACCCAAATCCCAGATGAAATACCGCCACGGGATTGCGCTATTTAGTGATGAGGTCATGGTACCGAAATGTCCGCCTTTGGCAGTTCCTCAACGTTCACGTCTTTAAAAGTAACCACGCGCACCGCGTTAACAAAGCGAGCTGGGGCGGTACGGTACACATCCCAGACCCAAGCATCGTTCAAGGTCAACTCGAAATAGACCTCACCGGCAGCGCTGCGAACCTGCATATCCACCTGATTGGCTAAATAAAAACGGCGTTCTGTTTCTACCACATATTTGAATAAACCCAGCGCACCCCGGTAAGCGTTATACAACTCTAGTTCTTGGCTGGTTTCATAACTTTCAAGTTCTTCAGCGGTCATGGCGTTATTCTCCCATACTTCCTATTCCAGGTAAGTTCCAACTTCGTCTGTGACATTGCGCTGGCCCATGCTCTTGCAATGCCGCCAAATGCTCGGCTGAACCGTATCCTTTATTGTGCTCTAGGGCATATTGCGGATATCTTGGGGCCAACCTTGTCATATGAGCATCACGATACTGTTTGGCAAGTACACTTGCGGCGGCGATTGAGGCGCAATGCTGATCACCCTTTATTTGCATCATAACCTTGGGCATTCGCGGCGGCCCCGAAAGCCAATCATGCTTTCCATCCAAAATAACTATATCCGGCCGCAAGCCTACCTTTACCAAAGCGCGGTGCGAAGCCAACTTGAGGGCACCAATAATACCGAGTTTGTCAATTTCCACATTCGAGGCAGCACCAATCGCGTGGGAAACTGCCCAACTTTCCACCATCGGCACTAAATTCTGCCGCGCTTTTGCCGTTAATAGTTTGGAATCCCGCAAACCAATAGGCGGTTCTATGGTTGAAAGGTTAACAATCACCACACCAACCATAACCGGGCCAGCCAACGCGCCCCGGCCCACCTCGTCAATCCCGGCCACACAGGCCGCACCGCGCGCAAAAGCCTCCCGCTCTAATTCGAGGGTTGGGGAGGGAGCCGATGTTACCCTCATGGCACCGGCGCGAATACAGAGCCGGGGTTGCGCAACCAAGTGGCATGATTCAACGGCCAAACAATCGCAAAAGCAGTACCCACCACATTATCTAGCGGCACAAACCCCCCGTAAGGTTTATCGAGATTGTATCGGGAATCCTGAGAGTTTTGCCGATTATCACCCATTACAAATAACATTTCTGGGGGTACAGTAACATCAAAAACCACTTGGCTCGGAATCGAGCCGGGGCGAACATATAAATGCTCATTTATGGAGGTGCCATTGACCATAATTTGACCCAGGGCGTCACAACAAACCACCCTATCCCCCGGCACGCCAATTGCCCGCTTAACTAAATGTTCCCCGCTATCTTGGGGAAGTAAACCAACTGCGGTAAAAACTGTTATTAAGGTA
>JAITCS010000036.1 GCA_031282935.1 Cellulomonadaceae bacterium | reverse complement strand
CAAACCGCGACTTGCCTTTACCTCGTTTTTCTTTAGGCATTTCAGAGTGATTTGAAACGACGTTCCCATTTCCTCTGTTAAGAAGCACAATGCCGGCACTTAGTGAGATAAGTGCGGCGAATACCATTAACCAGGGCGCTCCCATTAGCCCTAACGCCAATCCGGTAGCAGCCGGAACTGCGAGCCGAAGCACTTTATCAACTGCGGAGAGGCGGCTAATCAGGAGGCTTATCGAACTTTTCTCAACTACTTGTGTGGCGTGTACAGTCTGCCCTGTTTCGGCAACCGTACCAGATATGCCGATTAGGAGGCTCACAATCGCGAGCAGGTAAAACGAAGTATGCCCTCGCGCAATAGCGAACGCTAACAAGAGGCAAACGGCACTCCGCGAAAAGGTTGCAAGCACCATCGCCTTTCGCGCATCCGCGCGGTCTATCCATACCCCAATAGGAGCGCCCAACACCAAAAATGCTACGGTTCCAGCCGCATTAAGTAATCCGATTTGAGTCGCATTCGCGCCGACATAAACCACTGCCAGTGCGTCAGTGACCAATGACATGATGTTTCGGGAAGTAATGTCTAGTGCATTAGACGCCTCCAAACGCCGAGCCGCCTGCGAATACCACCCCGAAGCAGCGCTTTCCGCAGCCGTGCCCGAAGCCTCATCCGGATCCATGGTTAGGAGCGGTTGGCTTGCTTCACGCGGGAGGCGGCACGGGCGCGGTCAACTTGGGACAAGTCCACCTTGCGGATACGCACGATTTCGGGGGTGACCTCGACACACTCGTCATTGGCGGCAAACTCTAGGGACTCCTCCAGCGTAAGATGGCGCGGCGGAATCAGGTTCTCAAACGCGTCAGAGGTGGAGGCGCGCATGTTGGTTAGCTTCTTTTCGCGCGTGATGTTCACGTCCATGTCCTCGGCACGGGAGTTCTCCCCCACAACCATGCCCTCGTACACCTCTTCAGTGGGGCTGACAAAGAAAGAACCTCGCTCTTGCAGGTTGATCATCGCGTACGGGGTAGCCACACCCGCGCGGTCCGCCACCAGGGAGCCGTTGGTGCGCGCCTCAATCGGCCCCGCCCACGGCTCGTGCCCCTCGGCGATGGACGAAGCGATGCCAGTGCCGCGAGTTTCGGTCAAAAACTGGGTGCGGAACCCGATCAGACCGCGCGCGGGCACCACGAACTCCATGCGCACCCAGCCGGTGCCGTGGTTCGCCATCGTGGCCATCCGACCCTTCCGCGCGGCCAGCAACTGAGTGACCGTGCCAAGGTAATCGGCGGGCACGTCAATGGTCACGCGCTCCATCGGTTCCAACAGCACCCCGTCAACGGTCTTGGTGACCACCTGCGGCTTGCCCACAGTTAGCTCGAACCCCTCGCGCCGCATCTGCTCCACCACAATCGCCAGCGCCACCTCGCCCCGCCCCTGCACCTCCCAGACATCGGGCCGCCCCGTAGGCAAAACCCTCAGCGACACGTTACCCACAAGTTCGCGCTCTAGGCGGTCTTGAACCTGCCGCGCCGTCACCTTGTGGCCTTTAGCGATTTTGCCGCCCGGTAAGCGGCCAGCCAAAGGCGAAGTGTTTATGCCAATCGTCATCGAAATTGCGGGATCGTCAACCGTAATGTGCGGCAAAGGCCTGGGGTCAACTAAATCAGTTAAAGTATCGCCAATCATAATATCTGGAATACCTGAAATTGCTACGATGTCCCCGGCTTTTGCGGAATCCACCGGCACGCGGTCCAAACCTTTGGTTTCCAGCAACTCCACTATTTTAGCCTGCGAAGTGGTGCCGTTGTGTCGAACCCAAGCGACTTGCTCACCCTTCTTAATCTGACCAGAATAGACCCGAAGCAGCGCTAACCTGCCCAAATAGGGCGAGGCGTCAAGGTTTGTCACGTGAGCTTGCAGCGGCACGGCAGGGTTGTAAGAGGGGGAGGGTACTTTGGAAAGAATGGTCGCGAATAGCGGTTCCAAATCGGGGTTATCGGGTAAAGCGCCGTCAGCAGGCTGGTGCAAACTAGCCGCCCCCACTTTAGCGGCCGCGTAAACTATTGGCACGTCTAAAACTGATTCTAGATCTAAATCAACCCCGGATTCCACCAAATCGGAAGCCAAAGCGAGCAGCAAATCGGTGGTTTCCTCAACCACTTCTGCAATACGCGAATCTGGCCTGTCCACCTTGTTTATGACCACGATTACCGGCAATTTCGCGGCCAACGCCTTGCGCAGCACGAACCGGGTTTGCGGCAGCGGGCCCTCGCTGGCATCCACCAGTAGCACCACGCCGTCCACCATGGACAGGCCGCGCTCCACCTCGCCGCCGAAATCGGCGTGACCGGGGGTGTCAATCACGTTGATGGTGACCCCGTCCGCAACCCCGATGTCGCTGGCGGCCGGGCCGGTGTACCGAATCGCGGTGTTCTTGGCGAGGATGGTGATGCCCTTTTCGCGCTCCAAATCCCCCGAATCCATCACGCGCTCCCCCACGTTTGAGTGCGCGCGGATGGCCCCCGCCTGCCGCAACATCGCATCAACCAGCGTGGTTTTGCCGTGGTCAACATGAGCGACAATGGCGACGTTGCGTAAATCGTCGCGGAAAGCCAGCCCCGCTGTGCTAGTGGCGGTGGGCGCGGCAGTTAATTCACTCATGGCGCTAGTATACTTGCCCCACGGACAATAACCTTAAAAACGCCAACGCCACACGCATCCGCTGCCACTTCTTGCGGTGAACAGGGGTTATTGTAGCGACATGGAGCTAGCGCCGTTCCAGGTGACCACCCTGGTCTATGTCTGTTTCTACTGCGCGCTGGCGATGGTGCTGCTCAAGATGTTTGTGCCCCAAGCCAGCCGGTGGCTGCCTGCGCTGATATTCGCCTTTTTGATTGCGATTGTTGGCGACTACTTTCTAAAGATTCGCACGGGTCAACTCGGGTTTATTTTGGGGATATTCGGGTATTTCTTGGCACATATCGGATTCTTGGTCTATGCTTGGCACAACATTTCCGGACGACGACGATACTCATGGCCGGTGTTGTTGCTTATCGCGGTGCCGTTTTTGGTATTCTACTTTGTGATGTTGTGGCCTAGCCTGCAAGCCGAGATTCCGCTGGCTATTGCGGTTCTGCTTTATCTGATTATTTCCTGCATGACCTTATCGGCTTCGATTGATTTGCGAGCGGGGCGGTCTTGGAAGTGGATTTATGCTATTGGTGTGGCGTTTTTGGTGTTTTCGGATACCCTAATCGCTTTGCACAGTTTCGCCGACCGGCATGAACTATATGGCCGATACATGTGGCCCACCTTCTATTCGGCAATGGTATTTATTGCCCTCGCCGTGCTACTGCAACACCTACTAGCCCGAAACCCCCTGCGCAGCGACAATCCCCAAAGCAACCAATACCGCGAAACATATGAGTATCTCGAAAGTGAAAGCGCCTAACTATTGAGTTGTTGTGGTGATGGGATCCGAAATAGGGAGGTGTGGGCTGGGCAGTTGGTCACTTATTTCCGCGCCGTCCGGCCAGCGCGGGGCAATATATGTCGGAGCTTCCGCTGGGGCGTGCCTGGGTCGCTCTACCTTGACGATCTCACCCGTAGCGAGATCTACCCGTAAGTCAAAAATGGGCTCATCCCGCAGCAGCGGCCCGGGTTCAGCGCTAGCAATACCGGCACCATAAGTGACCGCCAAAAGACCAAGAGCCGCAGCGGGTGCCATAATCTGAGATGCCCGCAGCTTACGTTTCATTTTTGACTCCTCATCGAGCTTACGTCCCTGCAATAATTATGCGCGAACAGAGAGGAGGACGAAAAACCTTACGCAAACTGCACCACACTTTGGCGCCCTAAAGAAGGGGGTGGGGGTTATTTGCCTATGGCGGCCAGCAGGCGATCCCTTTCTTCACGCCGCTTTTGCTGCTCGCCAGGGTTGGGCACCGGCACGGCCGTCAACAACCGGCGCGTGTAGTCCTCTTGCGGGTGGTGTAGAATCTGCTCGCGCGCACCGTACTCGACCAAGTTGCCTTGGGACATCACTGCAATCCGAGAGGACAGAATCTCAACCACGGCCAAGTCGTGCGAAATGAACAGGCAAGCGAAGCCGTACTCCTTTTGCAAGTCTTGGAACAACTGCAGCACGCGCGCCTGCACCGAAACATCGAGCGCTGAGGTCGGCTCGTCAGCGATCAGCAACTTGGGCGACAATGCCAGTGCGCGCGCAATCCCCACGCGCTGCCGTTGCCCGCCGGACAACTCGTGCGGGTACCGGTTGCGCATGGCCCGAGGCAGGTTCACCTGATCCAGCAGGGTCTCCACCTTTTTGTTGAGCTCGGCGCCGCGAATCTTTTTGTGCAGGTTCAGCGGCTCGCCGATGGATTCGCCGATGGGCAAACGCGGGTTCAGCGAGGATCCGGGGTCTTGGAACACAATCGATACCGATTGGCGCACCTTGCGCAGCGCGGCCGGTTTGATCCCGGCCAACTCCACACCGTTGACCTTCAGCGAGCCTCCAGCTACGGGCAGCAAGCCCACGGCCGCGCGGCCCACCGTGGTTTTGCCCGAACCGGACTCGCCCACCAGGCCGACAACCTCACCCTTGCCGATGTTGAAGTCAATCCCTTTGACCGCGCGGAACGGGGGTGTGCGTCCGCGTGAGGGGTATTCGATCACCAGGCCGCGCGCGTCGAAGGCGTATTCCTCGAAGTGGGGTTGGGCAGGCAGCCTATCAGCCGTGTAGGCTGCGGCAGCCGAGGCGGTCTGGGAACCCAAGTGCGGCACCGCAGCCAGCAAAGACTTGGTGTACGGCTGCTCGGGGTGGTAGAAAATCTGCTCGGCAGAGCCGGACTCGACCACACGACCGTCCTTCATAACCATCACGCGGTCGGCCATGTCGGCCACCACACCCATGTCGTGGGTGATCAAGATGATGCCGGCGTCCACGCGGTGGCGCAGGTCGCGCATGAGCTTGAGGATTTCGGCCTGCACGGTCACGTCGAGGGCGGTGGTCGGCTCGTCGGCGATCAGCAGCTTAGGGTCGAGCGCGAGCGCCTGCGCGATCATGGCACGCTGCCGCTGGCCACCGGAAAGTTGGTGCGGGTACTTGTCCAGGGACTTCTCGGGATCGGGAATGTCCACGAGCTTGAGCAACTCAAGAGCCCGCGCCCGCGCCTGCTTTGGACTCATTCCAGAGTGAACTCGCAAAGTTTCGATAATCTGAAAGCCAATAGTATAAACCGGGTTCAAAGCCGTCATGGGCTCTTGGAAAATGATCGCGATATCGTTGCCGCGCACCTTCGACAACTGCTTGTGCGACAGGCCCAGCAGTTCCTTGCCGTTCAGTTTGGCGCTGCCGAAGGCGCGACCGTTCGAGGGCAGCAGGCCGATCAGCGCCATCGAGGACTGGGTTTTGCCAGACCCGGACTCGCCCACGATGGCCAGCACCTCGCCCGGGTACACGTCATAATTGACCTCAACAGCGGCCGGGAACCACTCGCCGTCCACGAAAAATTCAACCGTGAGGCCCCGCACGCGCATGACCGGGGGCTTGTTGGTCCAGGTGGGGGTGCCGTCCGGGCGCATGTACTGTTGGTTCTCGGCCAGTTGCACCCCATCAGCGCCAGCCGCTGCGGCGGGCAGCACGTTGGAGGCGGCCGCCAACTCGGTTGCCACCTCGGCGGCGGTCACGGGTTGGCCATCTTCGAGCAGCGGGATGCCGTCCAGCACTTGGGGGAGGTCAGCGGCAGCGGCGCCCGTCGGTAGCCCGGTCGCGCCGTTTGGCTGGCCGGTCGCGCGAATACCGGGGATGCCATCGGGGAGGCGATTCGATTGCTGTGCCATTAACTTACCTTTCCAGCGGTGCGGCGACCGGGAGCGACCCGACCACCCGTAACGGCAGGATCACCCGTACTGGTCACACTACCGGATATGATTGTGCCATGATCTCCACGGACACGATTGTTTATCGGCCAGGATTCGCGCGCCGCCTGGCCGTGGCCGTCTTGGTGATCGCCGTTATCGGCCTGGGTTCGTCGCTGTTGACCGATTTCGCCGCCAGCCTGCGCTTTGTGCCGGTGATCGCGCTGGTGGTGGCGGCAATCTGGGCCGCCTACTTCTTCCCGTCGGTTACGATTTCCCCGGCGGGCGTCACAATCAGAAACATCACTCGCACCATCGAACTGCCGTGGCCCGCCATCCAGCGGATCGAAACGAAGTACGCCCTGACACTTTACACGGCTTACGGCTCGTATTCGGCGTGGGCAGCCCCCGCTCCCGGGCGCGCCGAGATAGCCCGGGCCGGTAACGCCAAGGTCTATCGCGAGCATAGCGCAGGTTTGCCCCAATCCACGGTAGTTGGCGGCACAATCGCCGGGGGCGACTTGCTGAACTCGAGCAGCGGCCAGGCAGCGTTGTTGGTACGGCAACGTTGGGAGGAATTGCGGGAGGCCGGATACCTGGACAACGCCCGCTTGGAGCGCGCCAAACCCAAGATCACCTGGCACTGGCCCCTGCTCGCCCTGCTGGCGGCTTTGGCCGTTGCCAGCGTGTTGGTTGCGCTTTTCTAACCTAGACATCGAGGTGTTCTGGGATCGCAGTAACTACCGGAATCGCCGTGGTGGGCGGGGCGGCAGGACGCCCCACGATACCGCGCGCCACCTTGGCGGCCTTGCGGGCGTCAGCGCGAGCCAACGCGCGGGCAGTTGGGATGCGGCGCTGCCTCGGGTCGAAGGCGTCACGCAACCCGTCGCCGATGAAGTTCACGCACAGTGCGATAGTCACGATGAACAGGCCCGGCCACCAGAACAGCCACGGGCGCGTGGTGAAAGCGGCCTGATATTCGTTAATGATCTGCCCTAATGAAACGTCCGGTGAAGTAATACCAAAGCCCAAGAAGCTCAAGGAAGTTTCCAACAAAATGGCCGATGCCATCAACAAAGTGGAGTTAACGATAATAATGCCAACAGCGTTCGGCAGAATATGCTTAAACATAATCCGGAAGTGCGAGGCTCCAGCAACGCGGGCGGCGTCCACGAACTCTTGTTCCCGCAAGGCCAGGAATTGCGCGCGCACTAGGCGGGCCATGCCAGTCCACACCATGAAAGACAGCGCAAACGCCAGCAACGCCGGGCTAGCGCCGCCCACCATAACACCCAAAATGGCGCCCAGCACGATGGTGGGAATAGCGATAACCATGTCGGTAAAACGCATGATCACATTATCAACATGACCCCGGAAATACCCAGATATCGAACCGAAAATAACCCCGATAAGGGTAGCCAAAGCGCCGATGATAACCATAATGGTTAACGACTGTTGCGTGCCTCGCATAACGCGAGCAAAACCATCGCGCCCAATGTTGTCCTGCCCAAACGGGTGCGACCCGAAATGCAAGTGCGTGAACAAATACGCCAACCCTGCCAACGCGGCGGCGAGCAGGCCCCAGCGGAAGATGGCTCGGGCGAGGTTGTGTAGCCGGTCAGCGCGTGGGGTCAAAGGCGCGTGGTAGCCCACCCACTCTTCATCATCGGCCGACCGCAGTTGGGCGGCGGTTTCCTCTTTGGAAACGAACACGCTCATCAGCGCGGCGATGGCGGCGGCGAGCAGGGCTAGGCCAATCAAGGCGGCGAGCAGATACCAGATGACCGGGGAACCGGCGTCACCCAGGGCGGAAAGGTACATGGTGGGGCGTCCGCCAGGATTGGCGATGGGCGGCATGGAGGTGTGGGTCCACGGATACCAGCCGGGGATTGGGCCCCAGCCGATGGAGGTGGCGGCAAGCAGGATCACGCCGATGAGTACAGCGAGGGCGACCATTGCGCCTCGGTGGCGCAGGAAGCGGCGGAACACGATGCGGCTTTGGGACAGGCCCGCGACCTCGCGCAGTTCAATCGCGTTTTCGACCGAGTTTCCGGCCGAATCATCCATTACTAGGGTTTCGACGGCGCCGGGGGCGGGTGCCACAAAGGCGGTGTCGTCAACAAAAGCAGCGCCGCCAGCTAACGCAGCGTCGGCAAAGCCTCCCGCCCAACCGTCCTGATCGAAATCGGCGGCCCGGCCCACCACCCGCGAACCGTCGTCAGGAAACCCTGGCGCCTGTGCGTATTCGTACCCCTCGGCGTCGAAATCCCCGGTCTGGCGCAGGTGCCGCCCGTATGGTTCTTCCACCAACCCCGGCTCGTCGTCAAGCACCGCCTGGGCGTCCTCGGCGGTCAGGGTGTCGGTTTCGTCGAGCCTAGAGCCGTAGTAGTCACGCTGCTCATCGTCAGGCAAAAGCACTGAGTCCAGGTCGCGGCCCACAATGTCCTCGACATGACCAGCCGAGGTTTCCAGCGAATCCGCGTATTGGTGCAACTCCCGAGGATCCGGTAATGGCTCTATGTTACTCATTATTATTGGCCGATCTATCTAAAACAAACACTAGCAAAGACGCAACTACTAAGCATTCACGCGTATGCGCGGATCAACCAACGCGTAAATGAAGTCAACAACAATGGTACCAATCACTAGCATAGTACCGATCAGCAAGAAGTATCCCATGATCATATTGATTTCTTGCGCCCTGATAGAGGTAATGAATAAGTTACCCATGCCGCTCCATCCGAAAATCTGTTCCGTGATAACAGCCCCGCCCAATAAGCCCGCGAAGTCCAACGGAATAATGGTGGCCAACGGAATGAGCGCATTTCTAAAAGCGTGCCGCACGGTAACAACGCGCTCCGGCAAACCCTTTGCGCGCGCGGTGCGAATGTAATCCTGGTTCATTACCTCAAGCATGGAAGCGCGGGTGTAGCGCGTGTAACTGGCGAACGAGATCAGCACCAAGGCGATGGTGGGCAGGATAACGTGCGTGAAAGAGTCGAGCGTGGTGACCCAGAACGGCGTGCCGAGCGCTGCCACGGCCGCGCTGGTGCGCACGCCCGGGGTTTGCGACCCGATGGTGGAGATTGGGCGCCCCGCCACTTGGGAGAGGCTGCCGTAGAACTGCCACATCTGTAAAACGCGGTCAACGAAGAGGAAGAAGAACGTGCCCAGCGCCGTCAAACCCGCAATCCGCATGGAAAGCCGCCGGTCAAAACCGCCCCACAGCCAACCTATCAACACCCCGAGCACCACTGTGGCCAGCGCCAACAGCAAAACCCGCGCCAACCCGGCCGTAAAGAAAGCGAACTGGAACGGGATATAAAGCAGCGCAATGGCGAGCACTGTTGAAACGGCCGCGCACAACGCGCGGTTCGCGCTGATCCAACCACGCAACCCGCCAAATCTGCCCACGCGCGCAGCCACATCGGCGCCGTCGGAGTCCAAAGATTCGGTGATACCAGCCGAATCCGAGGCCGAACCAACCGCCGAAGCGGGCAAATCCGGGTTGAACTCGGGCCTCGGCTTGTTGAAGCCCACCATCAGCCCCACCAACGCCATCGCCACGCCCAAACCGAGCACCGTAATCCCGGCAGGCCCAAGCGTTGGGTTTTGCAGCCAGCCCGTGAACGCGAACAGCAGCATGGCGATAAGGGTGGCCAAGGTGGCTATCGCAAAAGTGATCCACCGCGAGCGCCGCGTGCCCCCCACGATGGCGGACCACAGGCCACCCAGCAGCAGCGGCACCAGAATCAGCACTGGCACGGAGAACTGCGGATTATTCAAAAAGGCATTGAACCCGATGGCGCCCCAAGTTTTCAGCAAAACGGCCACCCAGAAAGACGGCAAAGAGAACAAAACGAAAGACATGAAAGTGACGCCATAATCGAAACGAGTGTATTGGCGCAGTGCGGAAACAATACCAACCAAAACACCGAAAAGAATGGCGCCGATGGTGGCCGCTAAGACGAGTTGGATAGTGGAGGGAATACGTGCCGCCAACATGGAGAGCACGCCTTGCCCGCGAAATTGGTTCCAGCCCTCCCCGAAATTGCCGGTTAATACCCCGCCTAACCATTGGAAGTACCTAATGAATGGGGGCGTATCGAGGTTTAGCAATTCGATGCGTTGCGCGATCAGCAATTCCACGTTGGGGTCAGTGGAGAGGCGCAAATCCTCCAAAAAGTCCAGCGCGTAGCTTAGAGCCATAAAAACGATGAAAGTGGCCCCCAGTAACACAATGGCGGCACTGAGCAAGCGGCGACCCAAGAATGCCACGGTGGGCATGGCGTGCTTGAACCAAGACACCTTTTGTGGCGCCACAGGGAGCGTTTCAACTTCAACGGGTTGTTCCGTTTCGACCAACGTGGCTGTTGACATTGGGGACCTCACTGTTTTCGCCCCACCAACTGGCGGTAGGGCGGCGCCGCTAAAAACTTTACAATACTTAAAGCACAATGTATCAGATTGTGCGAACGTAGCAGCACGGATGGGGGGACTTTTTTATGAATGTCCCACCCATCCGTGCCAAGGTTACGGAATTGCAACTACTAGATTAGTGGTTGACTTGCCACTCCCAGAAGTTCCACACGTTCTGCATACCGAACGGCACTGCGGAAACGTTGTCAATGTTTGCACGCCAAGCGAGCAGACCAGGCCACTGGAAGATGACGGCGCCGAAGCCATCTTGGAACAGGCGCTGCTCCATCTGGGTGGTCAGGGCCGTGATCTCGGAATCGCTGTCAGAGGTGATGATCTGATCCCAAATCCGGTCAACCTCAGGATCGTGGAAGCCACCGATGTTGTTGGTGCCACCAGTGATGAAGTTGGACTGAGCGTTGTTGGGCGAGGTGGAGGTCGAACCCCAGCCGAACAGCGCGGCGTCGAAGCTGCCGTCGCCAGAGCGCAGGGTGGTACCCCAACCCGGAGCGGGCTCGCCGTTGTCCACGAGGGTGAACAGGTCAGGAGCCGCAGCGCGGATCAGCTCGAACTGGTCAACGCGGCGAGTGTCGTTGGAACCGAACAGCAAGCGAACTTGCAGCGGCAGCTGGTCTTCCAAACCGGCGTCAACCAGAAGCTGACGAGCCTGAGCGAGATCCTGCACGTTGAATACGGCCGAATCGTTGCCAGCGGTCACGGCGGCATAAGCCGGAGCACCCGGAACCTGAGTGAACGAGTCACGCACAACGGCGTCAGACTGCAACGGACGAACCAAGCGATCTACGATCTCTTCACGCGGCACGGTGTAAAGGAACGCCAAGCGCACAGCGCGAGCGGTCTCAGCGTTGCCGCCCCAGTGCGCCGGGTCAAACACGCCACCGTTGTTCATTGCCAAGGTGATGTGCTCGTAGGTGCCCGTGATCGGGGTGGTGTAGTCAATAACGCCGGTGCCCGCGAGGTTCTGCACGGCTGCCAGGGTGTCGGCGGTGATCTGCGGGATGATCATGTCCACGTCACCATTTTGCAGCGCCTGCACCTGAGCCATCGGGTCACCGATGAAGCGGATGGTGATCTCGTCAACGTTGGGGCGGCCCACTACGTTGCCGTACCAGTTGAAGTTGGGGTTGCGCTCCAAGCGCATGAACTCGCCCTCAACCCATTCCACAACCTGGTATGGACCCATGGTGATGGTGAGGTCTTCGTTGCCCGTGGGGAACGAGGTGAAGAACCAGTCGTTGTTGTTGACCTCAGCGATTTGCGCGATCTCGGTCACGTTCGGGGCCACGAAGGTGGTGAGCGGGCCAGCGGTGGTGCTGAGCTCGGTGGTCACGTGCGGGGTCTCGGTGCCGGTCTGCGCGCGGTAGTTTTCCGGGCCGCCGAAAGCGGTGATCAGAGCCTGCTTCGCTTCCATCGGGTCTTGGATACCCAGGGCGCGACGAGCCACGATGTGGGCGGGCTGGCTGGAGCTGCCGAACTGGAAGTACCAGTCCGAACGCAGGTCGTTGTAAGTGAAGGTAATGGTGCGGCCGTCATCGGAAATGATCGGGAAGTCAGAAACCGTGCCCATCGAGAAAGAGGGGCTCGCCCAAGACCACTCGGCGCCGTCGGAAACGAAGCGGTTGTTGGAGGAGGCCCAGGCCAGGATCATGTCAGCGGCATCCACCGGGGTGCCGTCCGACCAAGTCACGCCGTCGTTGATGGTGTAACGAACGGTGCGGGTGTTGTCGGTGGTGGAAACCTCTTCAAACGTGCCGAAATCGGTGTTGCGCACGTAGTTCAGGTCCGGGTCGAAGAAAGCGAAGCCGGGGCCCTGAGTGATGTAAGAGATGGAGTTGTTCGCGGCGTTGGGGGAAATCCCGGTCAAGCCGTTCGGGGTGGTGCCCATCGCGAGCGTAATGGACTGGTGGGCCGGAGTGGTATCTGTGCCAGGTTCACCAGTCGCACCGGCGGTTGCCGCAGCGGTCGGAGTCGTCGCCGGCGCAGTAGCGTCCGGAGCCGGGCTGGAGCAGGCGGCGAGCGTGAACGCACCGACGAGCACCGACGCCACGGCAGCGGCTAAGCGGTTCATCTTCATATTAGTTTGAATACCTTTCAAGGAAATCCGACGCACTTGCCTTTGCCGGGCTACGCCACTGCTGGCGTTCGGCGCTGGTTTTTTTCGCTTTTTAGGGCTTGGCTAGCGCCGCCCGGTTTTGACGTACATCGCGGGACTCTCTTAGTGTGCCTGGATTCTTGGTAGCGAAACACCAAATGTCGCAATAAGTTCGGGCGGTCTGCGCAATTTGGCGCTTGCGCTTGATGGGGCATTAAGCGTTTCTAATGGGCCTGGCGATTTGAGGGGCTGCTGGCGTTAATCCTTGGCTCGCTAATTAGTTCACCCGCTGAACTAACCCGCGCGTTACGGGTTCGCGTGTTCTGGTTCTACACGTTGAAGCGGAACTCCACTACGTCGCCGTCCTGCATCACGTATTCCTTGCCCTCGATGCGCGCCTTGCCCGCCGCCCGCACCGCCGCCACCGAACCGGCTTCCACCAAGTCGTCGTACCCGATAACCTCAGCCTTAATGAACCCGCGCTCAAAATCGGTGTGAATCACCCCAGCCGCCGCCGGAGCTTTATCCCCCTTGCGGATGGTCCAAGCGCGCGACTCTTTGGGGCCAGCGGTCAAATACGTCTGCAAACCCAGGGTGTCAAAGCCCACGCGAGCCAACTGGTGCAACCCGGCCTCGGCCTTCCCAGATTCGGCCAGCATTTCGGCGGCGTCCTCGGGCTCCAAATCAACCAGTTCGGCCTCAAACTTCGCGTCCAAGAAAATGGCCTCGGCGGGTTTCACCAAATCCTGCAACTCTTTGATTAGTTCTTTGTTGGCCAACTGGGCGTCGTCAACATTGAACACAAAGATGAATGGCTTTGCGGTCATCAGTTGCAAAGGCTTAATCACATTGAGGTCGAAGTTTTGGGTTTTAGAGGCCGTGTAGAGGGTTTGGCCTTCATTTAGGATATCTTGGGCCTTTTTAGCTGCAGCATACAGAATTGGGTCGCCCTTTTTGATTTTCACTTCTTTTTCAAGACGCGGAATGGCTTTCTCTAGGGTTTGCAGATCGGCGAGGATAAGTTCGGTGGCAATGGTTTCGATGTCACCTTTCGGGTCTTTTGAGCCTTCGACGCGGTGGACGTCGTCGTCGTTGAACACCCTGGTCACCTGGCAAATGGCGTCGGCCTCGCGGATGTTGGCCAGGAACTTGTTGCCCAAACCCTCGCCCTCCGAAGCGCCCGCCACGATTCCGGCGATGTCCACAAAAGAAACCGTGGCCGGGACGGTTTTCACGCTGTGGAAAAGCTC
>JAITCS010000018.1 GCA_031282935.1 Cellulomonadaceae bacterium | reverse complement strand
CCAGCCATCAGGCCAGCCATGCGGGCATCGGCACTGCCCACCGCCGAAGCCGCCGGGGCGGCAGGGTTGGTCAAAGGGCCCAGGAAGTTGAACGCCGTAGGGATGCCGAGATCCTTGCGCGCGGCCCCCGCGTGCCGCATCGAAGGGTGGAACACCGAAGCGAAACAGAACGTGATCCCGGCCTCGCCAGCGATCTCGGCTACTCGCGCCGGGGGGTGATCCAGCCGAATGCCCAGAGCTTCGAGCACGTCAGTGGAGCCAGACTTTGAGGAGGCGGCGCGGTTGCCGTGCTTCACCACCGTCAGGCCAGCCCCGGCGATCACGATTGCGGCCATCGTCGAGATATTTACGGTGCCTGCGCGGTCGCCCCCGGTTCCGACAATGTCAATGGTGCGGCCCGGAACCTCAATGCGCTGGGCGTGTTCGAGCATGGCGCCCGCGAGGCCGTTGAGTTCCTCAACGGTTTCACCTTTGGAGCGCAACCCCATCAGGAACCCG
The DNA here is from genome assembly GCA_031282935.1 of Cellulomonadaceae bacterium. Lineage (GTDB taxonomy): Bacteria > Actinomycetota > Actinomycetes > Actinomycetales > Cellulomonadaceae > Xylanimonas. The sequence goes on along the minus strand of JAITCS010000018.1, from coordinate 6,600 downwards.
GCCAGCCGCGCCGGGGAGACTTGGCCGCCCATCACCTCGGTCATGGCCCAGCGCGCTTGGTCGGCGGTGAGGTGAGATGAGGCGACGAGCAGGTTCAGGATTTCTGGCCAAGAGAACGTGCCATCCAACGGGAACGTGCCATTCAACGGGAACGTGCCATCCAACTCCGCTGCGGGAACGGTTGGTGCGGGAGCGGGAAGCGTCAAAGTGGCCACAAGGCTAGTATGCCGTGAGTAGCCGCGCATTAAGGCGATTTGGCTGAGAATCACCGAGCTCGCTTGCACGGCGCCAGGAAAACGAGCGGATACGCTAGGGCTGGGTTGGTCGAGCAGCGTAAAGGATTGGAGGCGCCGCAAGCTCGGCTCAGTGACACTTTCTTGCTGTTCCGATTAAGGTTTTGCTAAAATGCCCTTGGTTTGGTACAGCGAAACTGTTATGGGTGCACAAAAACACCTAATTTGCCACAATCACTATTTTGTTGGAGGAAAAATGCCGGTATATACCCTGCCAGAATTGCCCTATGATTATGCTGCCCTAGAGCCGCACATCTCCGGTAAAATCATGGAATTGCACCATGATAAGCACCATTTGGCATATGTGAACGGCGCTAATACTGCGCTTGAGCAAATGGAAGCTGCCCGCGATAAGGGCGATTTGGTTTGGATCAACAAACTCGAAAAAGATCTCGCTTTCAATTTGGGCGGCCACGCTAACCACAGCGCTTTTTGGGAGAACTTATCCCCCACCGGCGGCGGGGAGCCTGATGGCGCGCTCAAAGATCAGATTGATAAAGACTTCGGTTCCTTTGCAAAGTTTAAGGCGCAATTCACTGCCGTCGCGGCAGGCGTGCAAGGAAGTGGCTGGGCTATTTTGGCTTGGGATTCCATTGGCGAGCGCCTAGTAATTGTGCAGCTTTTTGATCAGCAGGGCAATATCCCCATGGGTCTGACTCCGATTATCCTGCTGGATTGCTGGGAGCACGCCTATTATTTGGATTACCTAAATGTGCGCGCTGACTACATTGCTGCGTGGTGGAATCTGGTGAATTACCAAGACGCCGCCGCTCGGTTAGCTCGCGCGAAATCGCAAACTAAGGGTCTAATTATTCCCTAAGTTCTATTTCAGCCCTGCAATGCCTTGAATCAGGAGCGCTTCGGCGACGATGGCCTTTTCCAGGTCGCCGAGGTGCACTGATTCGTTGGCGCCGTGGGCCCGCGAATCGGGGTCCTCAACGCCGGTCAGCAAAATGTCCGCATTGGGAAACACCTCAAGCAGTTCGGCAATGAACGGAATAGAACCACCAGCGCCCATATCCACCGACGGCACCCCGTAAGCGGCCGCGAACGAGTCACGCGCCAACTGCATTGCCGGGGAATCGTCGGGGGTTTGGAACGGGTTCCCGGCCTCATTCAGAGTCCAGGTTACTTTGGCTCCAAAAGGCGCGTTTTCTAGCAAATGCTTTTCGAGAGCAGCCGCAGCGGCAGGCGGATTCTGGCCCGCTGGAATACGTAACGAAATCTTGGCCGTTACTTTCGGCATTATGACGTTAGCGGCTGTCGCTACCGGAGTGGCGTCAATTCCGAGCACCGCGACGGCTGGCTTTGTCCAAAGCCGAGAAGCGATTGACCCCTCCCCCGCTAATTGCACGGAATCGAGCAGAGAAGAGTCAGCGCGGTAATCGGCTTCCGTGTAGTCAACACTCGGCGGTTTCCCCTCATACAGCCCGGCAATAGCCACATTGCCTTTATCGTCATGCAAAGTGGAAATCAACCGCGCTAACAGGATGTTTGCGTCCAAAATAGGGCCGCCGAATTGGCCCGAATGTATTGCGTGACCCAAAGCTTGCACCTCAACAGTGCCGTCAACCAGACCGCGCAATGAGGTTGTCAACCCAGGAACGCCCACCTGCCAGTTCCCTAAATCGGCAACCACAATTACGTCGGCTTGCAATAAATCGGAATATTTGTGCAAGAAGTTTTTGAATGAGGGCGACCCGATTTCCTCTTCGCCCTCAATAAATACCGTAATTCCGACCTCTGGCAATTTCCCGAGCGCCTGCAATGCCTTGATAGCGCCAAGATGAACGGTGATGCCCGGCTTATCGTCCGCAGTGCCGCGCCCGTACATCCGCTCCCCTTTGATGATTGGCTCAAAGGGCGCCGTGTCCCAACCTTCGCCCGGCGGCTGCACGTCGTGGTGCGCGTACAGCATGATGGTGGGGGCGCCAGCGGGGGCGGGGCGGCGTGCGACTACAGCGGGGGCGCCAAGGGGTGGCTCGCCGTTTTCACCAGGCTTTGCAGGCTTGGGGGCGCGCAGAATTTGGACGTCACTGAACCCGGCGTGCCTAAAGAGGTCGGCCACCGCCGTGGCACTAGTTTGCACATGGGTTTGGTCAAAAGCAGCCGCAGACACGCTGGGAATTGAAACTAAATCTTGGAGCACCGCCACCATGTCAGGAAACTGCTTGGCGACCTCCGCTTTGATTGCAGCCTCATCGGCGAACGTGGTGGTTCCGGTACGGTTGGCGGCGGCGTTGTTCACACCGCTCAGCCTACTCGCTCGCAATTTTTGCCAGTAGTGCTCTGGCGTGTTACGCGCTGTGCGCATCGCGGTAGTGGTTTTACGGTAAGATGAATATGTGCCCATTTTGCCGCGGAAAAAAGTTGCCGAACCGATAGTTGTCGCCGTCGTCCCCGATAAGCCGAAAGGCGCCACGACGCCTAAAAAGGGAAAACCGACGCCGAAACGGGCCACCGCCCAGGCAGCACGGCGCCAGCCGATTGTGCAATCCGCTACAAAAACCCCGCAGACTAAAGAGGAAAAGGCGGCGGTAAAAGAAAAGGAGCGCTCGGTTCGCAATGAATCATATGAGGGCATGAAACGCGGTGAGGAAAAGCATTTATCCAGCCGCGATAAGGGCCCGCAAAGGAGGTATGTGCGCCAATTTGTGGATGCCAGGTGGAATATCGGAGAGTTCATTATGCTCCCCTCTATCGCCCTAATTGCGGTGCTTTATCTGACCCTGTATTTCCAGATTCCCGCCCTCGCCGGGCTGCTTACCATCGTGGTATATGGCGTGGTCATTGCCACCGTAATTGACTTGATCGTGATGTGGTATCGCCTCAAATCCCAACTTACCGCCAAATTCGGCAGTATTGAGCCGGGCACTATGATGTATGCAGTAACCAGAGCCATTCAATTTAGGCGCATGAGAATCCCGAACCCCCAATACAAAACCCACGGCAACTTCCCAAGTTAACCTTATCCGCACATAAGGCGCCTAGATTCCAAAACTTGAGGATTTCCTGACACGCCGCGTTGCTGCGCCATTTTCTCGCAACAGTATTGCACTATTAGGGGGTGTCAATTTCAGGGATCACCATCCACTCTGGAGGCAGGGTTAATCGCCTGAGTGCCGCTGATTTATCTGCGGAAACCATGTTTGGCCATGATGGCGTGCTCTGGTTGCAACTGGATGAACCCGCCCCCGATGAAATATATAACGTAGCACATGCCCTTGGTATTCATGATTTAGTGGTTGAGGACGCCATCAGCGCCCACCAACGTGCCAAAATGGAACGTTATGGTGACATGCTGTACGTGGTTTTTCATCCGGTCAAGTTTAACCCAGAAACCGCCAACGTGCGCTACGGGGAACTGCATATTTTAGTTGGCCGTAATTTTGTGGTCACCGTGCGGCGCACTCAATTATTGGATTTCGATGAGGTTACCAATCGAATTGAAAGGGATCAGACCCAAGACCCGGACATTATTGAGCTGGGCGCTTTGGAGATTCTACATGCAATTTTCGATACTGTCATGGATGAGTACCGGGAAGTCATAAAACACATCGAGGATAAAGTTGACGGGGTTGAGGACGAGTTGTTTTCGCGCGACCCATATTTGACCCAACGCATTTATGAGCTGCTCCGCGAGGTGATCATTTTCCAGCGGGCTACGAAGTCAATAGTGGAGATCGCGCGGGCCTTGGAGGATGGCACCGTATTCGCTCGCGGGCATGAAAACTTGTCCGAGTCCACATTTCCGGGCGCTAACGATGAAGAGTTGTCGCGGCATTGGCGTGACATCCTCGATCACGGTTTGGCGTTAGCGGAACGAAATGACGAATTTCGGTCAGTGCTGGAAAGCGCGCTTTCGGTACACGCGACTTTGGTGGCCCAAGAACAAAACGAAGAAATGCGCGCAATGTCACGAATTTCTGTACACCAGGCTGAGGTTGCGAAAAAGGTTTCCGGGTGGGCTGCGATCCTGTTCTTCCCAACCCTGATAGCGGGCATTTACGGAATGAACTTCCAGCACATGCCAGAACTGAATTGGGCGTTCGGGTATCCTTTCGCGTTAGCGGTGATGGTAATCGGCATAGTTCTGTTACGGCGCCTATTTAAACGGGCCGACTGGATATAGGCTAGCTGTGGCCTCGCTAGATGATAGCGTCCGTGCGATGCAGCTTTGCCCGTTTCTGAAAAACGGGAATAAACACTACGGTTCCGGTGATGAGGCTAAACGCCATAATCGTAGTGAACATGACTGTCTGTGGCTCAAGGAAATTTAGCATCCATGCGTTTAGTGACAGCACCAAGAGCGAACTCGCGCCCGAAGCGGCGCCCGCAATCGAGCCCAGGGAAGACATTACGCCCTCTGGCAACGACTTTTCCAAGTCCATCTCGATTCTGTTGTTGAAGCAATACAAAAGTAACGGGAGAACGAAAATAGACCCGAGCAGCGGTAGTGTACTATTAGCTGACAGGGCGATAATTGTTATCAGCAGCAGCAGAACAAGCAGGTACAATTCCAAGTTATGCAGCAGCGTAAGTTTTGAGAATAACCAATTTGCCGCTATGTTGATAACCTGAAATACGATAAAAAATGCGCCAAACAAATAAGGTTCAATCCCGCGCTCCAGTAGAACCATCTGCCACAACTGGTAAAATGGCGTGAACGCAATTTGAGTCAAACATAAAATGGCGATTAGGTAAAGCATCGAGGCGCCACTCGCCCGTTTTCTCAAGGATCGCCAAGAGTCAACCAAAATTGACCGAGATCTGGCATCGCCTGGCGTTCCATCTTTTCTCACACTTGGTAGAAAGATAGCACCGAGCAGCAAGGATAATATGAATAATGCCAAAGAAACGAGATATAGCGCGTCGCCGATATTTAGGAAAAGAATGGAAGTTAACGCTGCTGCAGCAATACTAGAGATTAGTGGAATGTTGCGGCTCAATACGAAATACTGTTTGTACTTTTTTGCATCCCCTCGAACTTTTGCCATGAAATAGAAATCCATTGTGCATGATCGTAATGCGCTGCCTGCACCGTAAAGCGCCCATGCCAAAATCATTAGGCTCAGTCCATATCCCCAATAGACGAGCATGTAGGCAGCACCCGTGACCACTATCGAGATAAGGTACACCGCCTTACGCGAGTAACGATCCGCTAGGTATCCTGATGGTATCTCGCACAGCAAGATTGCAGCCATGAATGCCGTCTGCACAATGAGCACGTCCGAGAATGACAAACCTCTCGCGACTAGAACCGGCGTGAGTACCGCTTTCGGCAGTACAATCGCGAAGTTTGATATACCACTTACGACAAAGAACTGCCAAATGTCTTTCGATAAATTCAACCCTTCCAACTTTCCGTGGCCTTGCAACTTCCCGTGGGTGGAAGCATACTGTATCACATTGCTGGGTAGTGCGACAATCCATTTTTGACGTAAAATCAGCAAATGGCAAATACTCGCCAAATCTCAGAAAGTGCCCAACCGTTGGCGCAACTGGTGTAGGGGGGGCTACCGCCACCGCAAGGCAATTTTCAAGTAAAGGTTGAGGTAAATGCATATCACCGACTTCGCCGTTGCTCATGTCGAGCAGGCGGCGCGAATCGCAAAGCAAAACTACGAACAGGAGCGCGGGTTTGTCCCCGCGCTCCCGCCCGTGAAAAATATGCCTGACTTAACGCCGTTCGCGGAAAACGGCCTCGGCGTCGCCGCATTTGACGGTGATACTCTGCTTGGCTTTCTATGCAGCGTTTCGCCATTCAAAAATGCTTTCGGTTCCATGGACGCGGTGGGCGTGTTTTCACCGATGGGCGCGAACGGCGTAATCAGCGGCAACCGAGCGGAGGTATACGCACGGCTGTATCAGGTGGCGGGTGCGAAATGGGTACAAGCAGGGGCGGCCAGCCACGCCGTCTGCCTGTATGCTCACGACAAAGAAGCTCAGGAGCAGTTTTTCCGTTACGGCTTCGGACTGCGCTGTGTGGACGCGATACGCGGCATGGAGGAAATTGTTGCTCCGAATTGTGACGGATACACATTCTCGGAGCTTGCGTCGGAGCGGTGTTTGGAGGCATACCGTCTTGTCATGATGCTTCATCGGCATTGCCTTAAAGCCCCGTTCTTCATGTTGAAGGCTTGTCTAACCGAAGCGGAGTTTTTAGCGGATATGGGGACTGACCGTTATTTCATCGCGAGGAAAGACGGAGAGGTTGTTGCGTTTCTTTGCATCGGTCAAGCCGGAGAAACTTTTATACGCGATATGCCAGGATATATTCACGCGGACGGCGCGTATTGTCTGCCGG
>JAITCS010000163.1 GCA_031282935.1 Cellulomonadaceae bacterium | reverse complement strand
GAATTGGTTTCCACGCTGATGGATTCCATTGAGCCGACCCGCTACGACGGTTGGGGCACCAAGGGCAGTTTCCGCGACGTCACCGCGAACAGTCGCTTCTACACCGAGATCAACTGGTTGGGTCGGGAGAACATCGCACAAGGTTATCGTGACGAACACGGCGAGAATGTTGACGTATTCCGTCCAAACCAGTGCCTTTCCCGAATTACCGCCGCTGTATTCTTGCACCGCGCTGCGGGCAGCCCGGCAGTGTCCGGCTCCAATCGGCCCGGTGTTGATCCCAGTTGGACAGGTGACGCCCGACACGCGGCCAACTGGCTAGTTGCAAATCACCAGACCGGCAGCTCTGGCAGCAACTATGACTGGTACGCTTGCGCGACCCGTGCCGAGTTTGCCCGGTGGCTCTACTTCTCCGCTGGATCGCCAGCCGTGACGGGGCCATCGCGTCGCTTCACTGATGTTAACTCGAACAGCGCGAGTTACAAGGCAATCCAGTGGGCAACTGAGCAGGATGTTTTCCGGTTCTGGCACCAGTTTGGGCCAAATGCCACGCTGACGCGTGGGGCTGCGGCGGCGTTCATGTTCCGGGCGCAGTTCCTTGCTGACGCTTGGCCTAATCTGGATTAGCGCTCGGCTTTGGCTGAGTTAGCGCCCGGCTTCGGCTTGGCTTGAACTCTGCTAGCCAAGAGTTTGTTCAACGTAGCCCACCCCAAGGCAGATGCCAGGGGGTGGGCTACTTTGTTGCGTAAAAGTGAGTTGTAGGTCGTTAAGTAAAGTGGGTTTGTAGACCGCAAAGCGCCTTGTGTGGCCTATTATTGGAAAGTGCTACTCACAACTGAGCGCCTATTGCTTCGGGAAATGACTCAAGCTGATTTCCCTGCCCTATGTCAGATTATGCAAGACTCACTCACCATGACCGCCTATGAAGGGCCATTCACTGCGACCGAGGTGCAAACTTGGCTAGATCGCCAAATTAGTAATTATCACCAATACGGTCACGGTTTGTGGGCAGTGATGCTGCGCGACAGCGGAGAGATGATTGGGCAGTGTGGCATTACTTGGCAAGATATTGCGGGGAAACGCGTAGTGGAGGTAGGTTATTTATTCAATCGCAATTACTGGCATCAAGGCTTTGCGATTGAGGCTGCAAGGGCGGCCTTGGAGTGGGCTTTTGCAAATCTTGATGTGGCTGCGGTTTATGCCCAAGTGCGCGATACGAATATCGCCTCATTGAACGTTGCCATTCGCCTAGGTATGAGTATTGAGTCCCGATTCCTCAAACACTATCGGAGCGTGGATATGCCGCACTTCGCTTTCCGAGTGCGCCGCCCCGCACCTACCATTCCCGCCGAAGCCGCACACGCCGAAGCCGCGTACGCCGTAGCCGACCCCGCCGAGGCAGCGCCCGAATGAGTTCGGGGATAAAAAGAGGCCCCACCCTCGTGTAAAGGGGGAGGCCTCTTTTAGTTTAGATTAGCGCCAGATCAGGGTGACGGCGAGGGTTGCGAGAGTCAACCCGCCGATGGCCCAGGTTACCCACGGGGTCGCAATGGAAAGCGCGCTCTCGTTGCCGGACACCGCCGAACCGCCGGAAACGGTGGAGCGGGTGGAACCTTTGGAGGCGCGCACCAACGCGTACACTGCGAGTGCGGTGATGATAACGGTCAGGCCTATCTTTACGCCGTGCTGGGTCGAGAACTGGGCGATAACGCCTTCAGCGTTAGGCACAAAGAGCAGCGCCACGCCAGTGAGGAACGACAGCAACGCGCCGGGGAGCAGTGCCTTGCTGAAGTGGTGCGAGCGGAAAGTGCCGACGAAACCAGCGAGTAGCACAATCCAGCCAACGAAATGAAGCAAAAGTGTCAAGTTGAACATTTTTCCAGGTTATCCGGCGTGCTCATTATCCTAAAAACCCGTTGGCGCCTTGCGTCGGATATCTAGTGCCGAGGTGGGCTTGGTGGCCAAAAGGCCGCTACCCAGCGGCCCTTGAGCGATTCCAAATCCTTTCGAGCAGCAGCGCTTGGGTGTCAGTTTCTGGGTGCTCGGCTGGGGTGGGGAATGCCAAAACCACCGCGTTCGGGCCAGAGGCGTCAGGCTCGGAATCGTCAAGGTTTTCGGCCTCCCAAGGGATTCGAGATGTTACTACCGGAGGTTCGCTGCCTGCTGCGCGCTTGTGGGGGGCGGAGATTTTTGGGGTTTTCAGCGCGGCACCGCTCGGGGTCGTTGTTGTTATTACCGCGTCCGCGCGCAGCGCGGTGCCAGTCGCCCCGGTACCTGCTGCCGCAGTTTCTCCTGCCAGCGGCGAAACGTTAGGGGCCGCTTTTTCTTCCGTAGCCGTGGCTGCGGAGGTGTCCAAGTCCGCTGCATCTTCCACTACTGTTCCATCCGCGACGGTAGTCACTTGGGGATTGGCGGCGGTCGGTTCGACCTGGGGCGTGGTAACACTAAGGGTAGGTTTTTGAACAGGTGTACCTAGCGACCAATGAGTTTCAGGCTCGGGGACAGCGGCAACCGTATCGGCTAAAACGGAATCTGCGTGGTGGTGACCAGCAAGGGAGTGGGCGGTAGGGGCGTTGCTAGCAACTGTGCCTACTGCAACGGAGTCGGCGGGGGAGAGCTGGATCGCTTCGGTCACTGCGCGGGAGTTGTCGTTCGCCAGATAAGCGCTGCTTTGGGCCGCATTAGGTATAGTGCTGGATAGACCCGCTTCGCCTGCCATATGAGCATTGCCATATAGGTGGAAATCATTGGCAGAACGGGGCGCACTTTCCGAAGGGAGCTCGCTTGCCGAACGGGGTGCGCTGACCGAGGGGGCCTCGCTCGCCGAACCGGCCTGGCTCGCCGCTGAACGGGCCTCACTCGCTAAATGCGCCTGCCGAGATTGCTCATACTTCTTGTCGGCACGACGGGCAGCGCGCGCCGCGCGAGTCCCGGTCACCAAGACAACACTGAATAGGGCAGAAGGAATCAGCGCGAAATACCAGGCAAGGTAGCCCGCGACCGACATTCCCCAAGTGGTGGTGGTGCAAACCAACAACACCGACGCAAGAATCAACCGCCGCCGAGCACGAGCGGCCCGCAAGGCCAAGATTCTCGTCCGCTGGGGAGCCTCGCTAGGTGCGATTGGTGCGCTAGGTGCAACCACCCGAGTGTTCCCGCAGGTGAGCGCGCCTGAGGTGGCTAAGGGGGCCTTCGGGGCGCCTGGCCCAGAGGGCGAGGGGTTGGCTTGCAGCAGGCGAGTTTGCGCACCCGAGATGGGCTGCGGCAACAGTCTAGCTTGGCCTCCCGAAATGGTTTGTGGCGACGCATGGGAGGAAGTGGCAAGCGCCTTCGTGCCAGCGACTGTGACCGCTGCAACGACTTTGGCATCGGGCGGACGCTTAAACTCGGCTGCCGCCGCAGCGAACGCCTGCCGCCGCCGGGTTGCCTCTGGCACCCAAATCACCAAGGCAAAGGCCAGCAGCAGCGCGGTTGTGACCCCGGCCACTGATATCCCCATACCGTAACAATATGACTAAGTCCGATAAATCCACGCAATTCGGCTGGGCGTGTTTCGGCTCGCGGCTGGTTGGGGTGGTGGTTTCGATAGGCGGGCGCGCGGGAATCCGCGCGTCAACCACCGGGGTTTCGACAGGCTCAACCTGCAGGTTTCGGTGACCGACGCAGCACGAGAGCTGAGTCCGCTTGCGGATTATGCCGAGGCAAGGAGGGATAGGGAGCGGAGCGACCGGCACGGGATGCTGCGGTGGTGGTTTCGACAGGCTCAACCACCGGATTTACACGGCTCAACCGCCGGGGTTTCGACAGGCTCCACTGGCTGGGCTTGCTGACTGCGCGGTTACACCGCGCCCTTTAGCGCTTGGTGTCCGGTTGGCAGGGGCCTAAATACGGTTTGGAAATTTGTGGTTTCGACGGGGCTCAACCACCGGAGCAGGCTCAACCGCCGGGGTTTCGGCTGGGGGTGGTTTCGACGGGGCTCAACCACCGGAGCAGGCTCAACCGCCGGGGTTTCGACGGGGATCAACCTGCAGGTTTCGGCCTGACGGGGTTAGTCGGAGCCGCTCATATCCACAGACCGGTAGTTTTCCCCGAAAATGCTCGCCCGGTGACCCTCAGCAATCGGAACCACCCCGGCGTCGTCGGTCACAATCGGTCGGTTGTTCGCAACATCCGACAAAGCCGAACTCCGGCCCGCCCGACCCTGCGCCAATAAAGTTGCCTGATGGGCTGCATAACGCCGCTTTCCCGCCCACCGATTTATCAAGAATATTGCTAATACCGCGATAATCGCAAAAACCAAAACAATCAAGAGCGCCTGGAAATTGATGCGGATTTGCTCGAGCTGCTGTTCGTCGGTAAGTTCGGGTATTTCCACGGCGAAGTTTAGGGCAGCGTGCGCTGCGGATAAGAGGCGCATGGCCCCTAATATATCAGAGAAAAACCAAAAGCCCCTCCGAGCCGGTGGCGAACCACTTGCAAGGAGGGGCTTTGCGAATCAGCGAATCGGCGATTCAGCGAGCCAATAAGTAAGGCAAGGAAGGGCTAGAAGCCGATCATCAGGCCAAACGGAGTCAGGTGCACAGCGGTGCGACGCGGAGCGGTCTGCACCCGAGGCGCAGTGAACGGGGTTTGCGCGTGCTCGCCAGGGTTCACCCCAAAGCGGCGGTACAGTTCCTCTTCCGGCGTCGCAGGCCGAGCGGTGTTCTCAGCAGTCGAAGCGGTCGCAGCGCCCGAAGCAGACGCAGCAGCGGGAGCGGGCTCGTTGTGCAACGGGCTGTTCGGGTCAGCGAGGCCAAGGTGGCGCTGGGCAGCGGCTAGGTGGCGCTCGATGGTGCGACGGCTTGCGGCAACATTCACGTTGGCCAGGTCAGCGCTGCCAAAGTTCTTGGAGTACGCGGCGAACGCATTGTTCAAGTGGCTGCGGGCTGCCTTGAGTTCGTCCGCGTTGAGGTCGGTGTCGAACTCCTCGGCGAGGGTTAACTCGTTGTCCAAGTCCAGCATTTTGGAGGGAAACTCGCGCTTGGCGGTATCAAAGGACTCCGCCGTGTTGGGGGCGACCTGCGAGGGAACCTCAACGCCGCCGACCAAGCCGGTGGCCAGGCCAGACAACATGCGCAAGATTGCTGGCAGCAAGAATGGCATAAAGAAAAGCATAAAGAATAGTGGCGATGCGCCAGTGTAAAAAAACATCAGAATTACTCCCTAAGGTCTGTCGGGTGCACCTTGGCGCCCGGCCGCGTTCCATTGTGGCGCAGGGCGCACGAACGAAACGGTAAGAAATCGTTTCCGTGACATGCCGCCCGAAATCAGGCGGTTCGCGAATTAGGCCCTGTCACATGGCCTGCCATCAAGCAGGTGCGAGCCAGGTGTGTGACTCGCATACGCGATGTTTCCTCCCCAAGGTGTGCTTCCGCAGCACTGTGGTACACCGGGGGTGGCGGGACCCGAGGGATGTCGAACCGCCAACACTAGATACAACGCGGGTCGGCGGGGGTTCATTCCCGATATTCCGGACTACTTTTGTGACCTGCGTCACACTATTCGGATGTTGGTGGTTGAGCCGCCCCTGGTGGCCTGTGGCGGTCGCTCCGCTCCCTGTTCCCTCCTGGCCCTCGGAAGAGTCCGCAAGCGCAACTCTCCTCTCGGTCTGCGTCGGTCACCGAAACCCCGTTCGTAGAGCCTTGTCCCGTTGGTTGAGCCTGTCGAAACCACCGGCCAATGGTCTTGCGGATAATATGTGGTTTTAGGCCGCTCCCCACCCCAGCGCGGGTGTTAAAGGGCGCGGTGCAACCGCGCAGTGAACACTACCCACTACCACTCGTCCAGCAGAGCCCAAGGCTGCTCCGCAAGAGTGCAGGGGTCAATGTCAACGCATTTTGAGGGGTCGCGATCCCCGGAAATGTCCCACGCCACCGTGCCGTTAAGCACCGTTATGCGGTCAAAGAATATCTTTTCGTCCCGAAGTTGGGTAAAGACGCCGCCCTTCTCAATCA
>JAITCS010000156.1 GCA_031282935.1 Cellulomonadaceae bacterium | reverse complement strand
CGGGGTTTCGCTCCGATCTCGGATGCAGCCCGGTTCTCGGGGCGATTTTCAGATGCTAGCGGGGGCGGCGCGGGCGGCCGGTTCCATGCCAGATTTCGAGTGGAAGTTGCTGATTGAGCGGTTTGGCGCGTTGCGGGCGCCGGGTTTTGCAAGCGGAATTACCGGCGGTGCCTTGGGCGGTCTGGCCCTCGCCGGTTCCACTCAGAGCAACGTGACTTTGAGCAACGGGACTCTGAGCGACGCAAGGCTCGGCGGCGAGCTTTTGGGCGATTCGGAACCGATTTGGCGCGGCCTGCGCGCGGCGCTCGCCAGGGTTTCACGTGAAACATCAGTGCCGCAGGCAAAAGCGATCCGCCTAGCCCTCTGTCTGGCGGCGCGAGGGGCGGCTGTGACAGTTGCGGGCAGCCAGCGCGCTAGGTGGGGGTGGTTGCGGTGGTTCGATAACCCAGTAACCGAGCGCCCAACATCACTAATAATCACGGATAGCAAGAAGCAACCCGTTTCGAGCGATATCACAATAATTTGCCAACCTTCTATTTCTAGGCGCGATAAAAAGATGCATTTTCGGGCTGAAAACATGGCTCGTGAATTAGCAAAACTCAACTGGAATGGGCGCTCCCTGGCGTGGCCTGCCATTGTCGGAGGGCTTGCAAATGGCGAAAACGCTTTACCTGAGGTGGTGCCCTTTAGCGAGCTGCTTGCGGTTAGCCCGCCCGGAAACGCGGATTCCGGCTCAGATTCTTGGCTGGTTCCGATTGGGGTAGGCAGCGGCGGGGCGGTTCATTTCGATTTGTTGCACGATGGGCCGCACTTACTCATTGCTGGCACTACAGGTTCTGGGAAGTCAGAATTACTGCGAGCATTGGTTTTTGCGTTGGCGCACCTTAAAAGTCCGACAGAATTGAACTTTGTGCTCATTGATTTTAAAGGCGGTGCAAGTTTTGGTAATTGCGCACAATTACCGCATGTGGTTGGCACGGTGACAGATTTAGATGACAATTTAGCAACTCGGGCTATTGCAGGATTACGCGCAGAATTACGCCGCCGCAAAACCTTGTTAGCGCAACATCAAGTATCGGATATCGCAGGGTTACCAGCGGGTACGATACCTCGATTGGTTGTGGTGTTGGACGAGTTTCGGGCGCTCACCGAGGAACTCCCCGACGCCATTGAGCAACTGGTTCGGGTGGCGGCGCAAGGGCGCTCCTTGGGCGTCCACCTCGTGCTGGCCACGCAACGAATCGGCGGCACCATCAGCGCGGAGGTGCGCGCCAACGTTTCAGCCCGGATCGCTTTGCGGGTGGTTGATAGCGCCGACTCCCTTGACCTTTTGGACGCCCCAACTGCTGCGACTCTGCCCAGAGTCGCCGGGCGGGCGGTGCTCAAACTCGGTTCCGCGCCTCCCTTGCCCTTCCAAAGCGCTTACGCCGACGCCGCTGCCACCGCGCCCCAGACTGTGTATCGGTGCCATAGTTTCACTGGCTTGGCCACCGCGCGCCGAGTGTTCTCCCCACAGACAGGCCCAAACGGACAGCAGCTCATGCCCAGCGGGTTGCAGCCTACGCCCAGCGGGCAGCAAGGCCCTCCCAGCGGGCTGCAGCTCACGCCCGGCGAGCTTCAGCAGGCGCCCAGCGGGCTGCAAGGCCCTCCCAGCGGACATCATCCAACCGATGCCCCGCCTTCAAGTTCGCCTGAACCGCCGGAATCAGCCCCGGACAAGATGGTGCGCGAGCTACGCGCCAAATACGCTGGCACCAAAGCAGGCAAAGCACCCTGGCAACCCGCACTCCCCAAGCGAATTTCTGCCGCCGAGTTAGCACGCTTTCAGCCGTCACCGTCTGCTTCGGCTTTCGAGGGCGGCCAACAATCCGGTTTCGAGTTTGCTGTGGCCGACTACCCCGAGCAGCAGGCCCAAGCAAGAATCGCGTGGCAACCCACCGCTGGGCCGCTCGGGATCATCGGTCCCGCACGCACGGGGCGCTCCACCGCCCTCGCTGCGCTGGCCGCCTTGGCGCTCGCGCAGGGGTGGCAAGTCCACTTGCTGGGAGAGTTGCCGCCCGATTATCGCGCCCTGCTGCGGCACCCAAATTTCGGCACTCAGGTTCCTATATCGGATTTGGCTCGCGCGGGCAGGCTACTGAGCCGTGCCAACTCCTTTGGGGCCCAAACGCTGCTGCTGATTGACCAAGTGGAACAGTGGCGCTCCCGATTCCAAGACCTCGGCGCTGACCCACTCGCAACGCTCCCGCTGCGCGTGCCCTTGGCTGTTTCCGCTGCTCAGGCTAGTTGTGGCGGGCTGGCGGGGCGCCTCACCGCGCGGCTCGTGCTGCTCTCCGGTGACCGCAACGATGATTTGCTGCTCGGTGCCCCGACCTGTTTTGCTGGCTCTGGGCGTTGCCCGGGCCGGGGCGTATGGCTCTGCGCTGGTGACCAAGCGCTGGCCCAAGTCGCCCTCCCCGAAACCCAGGGGTTAACGGACGGATTCCCGCGCGTCCGCCTCTCGGAACCAACCGACCAGGCGGACTTGCGCGGAGCGGTGGGGTCTCGCACAACCCAAGGCCACCTTACAAGCCAAGCCTATCGCTCGGAGAATGTGCCCACATTCGACCACTCGCCGCTACGGTTGCTCGAACTGCCCGAACACCTGGCTGGCTCTTATATGCCAGCCGAAGCGGTCGGGCTCGGGGGTGACCAAGCTCAGCCGCTGCAGCTTGACCTATCGGGCGGCGCGCTAGTGGTCGGCCCGCGCGGCAGCGGTCGCACCACGGCACTGCTCACCCTCCTGCTCGCCCACCTCCACTCAGTAAATCAGGCGGCAGAGTACGCGGACCGGAGAGCGGCAGTGGGCGCGGAGTGGGAAACGGCAGACGGCGTTTTGCCGCTCACGCCCCTCGGCGGCGGGGAACACGCGACGGCGCTTGGCGTCGCCCACCCGATTATGAGCACCGAGGAACGCCGCGTTACAGCGTCGCGAAAAGACCATCCCAGCATCGTCGTCGTCGGAGAAAAACTAGCAAACCTGGCAGCCCTTGTAGGCGCGCGCCGCCTACACCCAACCGCCCCCACCTTCGCAAGTGAACTTGCTAACCTACATGCGAACCCGCCGGAGGTGCTGGTAATTGACGACCTTGACCTGCTCGCCACCTTGTACGGCCCGCAACTTGACCGCCTCGCCGACCTCGGCCAGTTCGGCCACACCGTCATAATGGGTGCCACCACCACCTTCCACGCCACCATCTCGCAACGCGGCCTCATCGGGCACCTGCGCACCAAGCGGAACGGCGTGGTGCTGCAACCGAGCGACCGGAACAGCGGTGAAGTGTTCGCCGCCGAACTCCCGCCCCCGCACGACCCGCCGATCCCCGGCCGAGGCTGGCTGGTTTCCGAGGGCACCGTGCAACCCATCCAAGTCGCGCTGATTGAATAAACACAACGACGCCGCACAAATTACATGCGAACTACGACAAGAACAGGTAGGGTTGACTTATAAATTGGCAGTGAATGACCTTTAGTGGCACCCGGCGCCAGGAGGGCGAGGATGTTCCGCCGCCGAAATTCGGCGAGAACACCTTGCACGATGGCTTTGGGCTGAGGATAGGGAGCGCATAGATGGATTGGCGACACGAGGCTGCGTGTCTGGATTCGGATCCTGAGCTGTTCTTCCCCATCGGCAACACTGGGCCGGCTCTGCTGCAGATCGAAGAGGCCAAAACCGTGTGTGCGCGTTGCCCCGTGACGGCTGAGTGTCTGCAGTGGGCGCTCGATACCGGCCAGGATTCCGGTGTTTGGGGCGGGTTGAGCGAGAACGAACGCAAAACCCTCAAACGACGCGCCGCCCGCGCTCGCCGCTCCGCCTAACTCACCGCCGCAAAGTTTTACCGCCGCCCATCGGGCAACTTGGCGCGCACCACCACCTCCGTGCCACCCCCCGGCCGCTCCTGCCATTTAATTGTGCCCGAAAGTTCATTAGCCACCAGCGTCCGCACTATTTGGAAGCCCAGGCCGGAGTCTTTGCGCTTCGAGCCGCCTTGGGAATAGACGTTGTCCAGCCCCACACCATCATCGGAAACCACAACCAACAGTTCCGGGCCATTGCGCTGGGCGTCAATCAGAACCTTGCCCGTGTCGCGGTTGTCCAAAAAGGCATGTTCCACCGCGTTGGACACCAATTCGGTGATCACTAGGGCCAGCGCAGTGGCTGACTCGGCCGGAATCTGCCCAAAAGACCCCCGCAGTTCTGTTTCGATCCGGGTACGGGTTTCGGAAACCTCCGAGGTCAGGCGCACAATCCGGCCAAACATGTCGTCAAGGTCCACGTTCTCATCCAAGGACTGCGATAAAAACTCGTGCACCATCGAAATTGTGGATACCCGCCGGATAGCCTCTTGCAAAGCGTCGCGGGTTTCGGTGGAATCGAGGCGCCGAGATTGCAGGCGCAGCAAAGCCGCCACCGTGGCCAAATTGTTCTTGACGCGGTGGTGTATCTCTCGAATCGTAGCGTCTTTAGTCATCAAATCGCGCTCGCGCCGCCGCAACTCGGAAACATCTCGGCACAGCACCACGGCGCCCACGCGGTGCCCGTTGTCGGTGAGCGGAATTGACCGCAACGAAATGGACGCCTTCGAGGTCTCAACATCGGCCCGCCAGGGTGCCCGCCCCATCAAAACCAAGGGCAGCCCCTCGTCCACCACGGTGTCGCGCTCAATCAGTTTCGAGGCCAACTCCAACAAGGAATGTCCAATCAGCGGCTCCATCAAACCAAGCCGATGGAAGCACGACATCGCGTTCGGGCTGGCGTAAAGCACCTCCCCGTCGGCGTTGAGCCTGATGAACCCGTCCACCACGCGGGGCGAACCGCGCCGCTGGCCAGTGGTGGTGTCCTGAATCGGGTACTCGCCACGGCTGGTCATCGCCAGCAGGTCATCGGCCGATTCGATATACGCCAACTCCATGCGGGTGGTGGTGCGGCTGGGCCCCAAGTTCGCCTGCCGCGCCAACACCGCGATGGCATGACCCGCGTGAACCACCGGCCACACGTCCTCCCGCACCGCGAACGAGCCGAACCAGCGCGGCCCGCGCGGACGCTGGTGCCGCATCTGGGTGAAAGCGGCCCGCAGTTGGGGCCGCATACTGTCCGGGGCGAGTTTTCCAACGATGTCGTCGTAATGAACCGTGGTCGAAGCTGGCGGGCGGCATTGCGCCAACGCGATGAAGTTGCCATCCTCCAACGGCAACCACAGCACGAGGTCAGCCGAAGCAAGGTCCGAAAGCACCTGCCAATCCCCCACCAGCAGGTGCAGCCACTTCACGTCAGACTCGCCGAGCGCGCTGTACTGCTCCAAGAGTTCACTCATCGAAGGCATGGGCCTAGTATATGTAATAATACCAATGTGCAGTACACCAAGTCACTGAACTACCCAGCCTCGGTGAAGCGGGTGGCAGCCATGCTTGCCGACCCCGAGTTTGTGCGCTGGTGTGCCCAGGTTGCCACGCCCGAGGGCAAGATTGAGGTTGCCACCGTGGTGCCTTCCGAGGACGGCGGTTTCACCGTGACGGTGCGACGGCGGCTGCCTGCCGCTCAGATTCCACCGCAATTTCGCCGGTTCGTGGGCGAGCACATCGAACTGCGGGCCGCTGAGGTTTGGGGGCCCGAACGCGACGGGCGCCGAGTTGGCACCGTGCTGCAAGAGATCGTGGGAACGCCGGTGGTTGTCAAAGGTACAACCAGTTTGGAGCCGGTGGGCGATTCTACTCGGCAGACTTATCGTGGCACCCTCGACATTCAGTTACCGCCGCTGGCTGCGCTGATGTTGCCGGGTTTGATTGAGCAGGTCGCTCGGGCCGCCATGCAACCCGTTGATGACGCTTTGGCCGCCGCTGAAACGGCTGGTCGGCAGTGGTTGGAAACGCACCCTTAGGGTTGGATTGCCCTACCGCCCGAAACGGCGCGTTCGCTTCGTGTAGTCGCGCAGCGCCCGCAAGAAATCAACGTGCCGAAACCCGGGCCAGTACGCCTCGCAGAAGTACAGCTCCGAGTTAACTCCTTGCCACATGAGGAAACCGCCGATGCGCTGCTCTCCACTGGTTCTGATCACTAAATCTGGTTCCGGCTGCCCGGCCGTGTAAAGGTTTTTATCGATATCTGCGACGTCTATTTTTTGGGCCACCTCAAATAGGGTTGCGCCTTTCGTTATTTCCGCATTAAGATATGCTTTCACTGCGTCCAGAATTTCCGCGCGGCCACCGTATCCTACCGCGATGTTCACTTGCAATCCTTGAATGTCCGATGTTTTTGTTTCGGCTTGCTTTAGGGCGGTAGCGAGTTCGGGTGGTAACAATTCCGTGCGGCCAACGGCCCGCAATCTCCATTTCCGGGTCGCGGCTAATTCGGTGACGGCGTCTTTTATGATTTCCAGCAAATCGGTTAGTTCTTTGTCCTCTCGTTTGAGGTTGTCGGTGGATAGCATCCATAACGTGACCACCTCGATGCCGAACGGCTCCACCCAGCCCAGAAATTCCTCGATCTTGAGGGCGCCCTGCTTGTGGCCGTGCGCGGCTGGCGCCCCGAAACTCGCGGCCCAGCGCCGGTTGCCGTCGAGGATCACGCCGATGTGCCGAGGCAGCGCTCCCGCGTCGCGCGCTTGCAGCAGGCCAGCCTCAAGCTGCCGCTCATAGGCGCGATAAATCGGGTGTTTCCGCATACGGCCATTTTACAGGTCGGACGGCGGGGTCGCTTCATCGGTTGGACAAGCGGCGCCGCTTTTCAGGTCGGACAGCGGGGTCGCTTTTGAGGTCGGACAGCGGGGGTCGCTTTAGGTCGGACGGCGAGGGCCGCTGCTGCGCCGCCTAGACCAGATATTCGGGCGGGATGCCCGCGAACAGGTCGGTTTCGTACTCGCGGGGCTGCAAACCGTTCTCGTGCAGCACCGCTGGCGACACCGGAACCCGAGAGATCGCCAATTCGTACTCGTCGTACGGGGCGATCTCGGCCTCGATGTCGCGCGGCACTGCGAAAAAGAAGCCGTCCGGGTCCACCTGCGAGGTGTGGGCCCGCAAAGCCGCGTCCCGCGCCGCCAAGTATTTGCCGACCTCTATTCTGGTGGTCACCTCGCGCTCACTCTGATCCCGCAGCGCCCGCTCGGCGATCCAGTCCCCGAACGGCGACTCAAGCCCCTTGGCAACCATCGCCGCATGGATCGCACGCATCCGTTGCAACGAGAATCCGTGGTTGTAGTAGAGCTTCAGCGGTTGCCACGGCGCCGCCCCGCCCTCAACCACATAGCGGGTCGGGTCGGCAGCCGCGTTCCACGCCTCCATCGTGATAGCGTGAGTGTATATGTGGTCCGGGTGCGGATACCCGCCGCTCGGGTCATAGGTGGTGATAACATGCGGCCGGAACCGGCGAATTGCCTCCACCAAAGGGGCGGCCGCGAACGTGAGCGGCGTGCTGGCAAATGCGCCCGTCGGCAGCGGCGGCAGCGGGTCTCCCTCCGGCAGGCCCGAGTCCATGAAGCCGAGCCACTGGTGCTTCACCCCCAACGCTTTGACGGATTTCGCCATCTCAGCGGCCCGCACTGCCCGCTTGCCCGCCAGGGTCTCGAACTCGTAGCCCGGCGGCGTCACGAAATTGGGGTTCAGCGCGTCGCCCCGCTCCCCGCCTGTCGCCGTGACAATCAGCACTTCAACGCCCTCGGCGGCGTATTTAGCGCAGGTCGCGGCGCCCTTTGAGGCTTCGTCGTCCGGGTGAGCGTGAACGGCCATGAGGCGGCGCTTGCCGGGCGTGCCGACGATGGGCGTGCCGACGACGCCCGGGGTGCTGGCGTCGCCTGGGGTGCCTGCCGAAACCGCAGAAAGGCTTGA
>JAITCS010000072.1 GCA_031282935.1 Cellulomonadaceae bacterium | reverse complement strand
CCTGCTACCCTCCCCCCTGACTTTAAGCTGGCTGGCTCGCCTTCCGCTGCCGAGGTCACCTTGCCCGAGCTTGGCGAGTCGGTCACGGAGGGCACTATTAGTCGGTGGCTGAAGCAGGTTGGCGAGGACGTTGCCGAGGGTGAGCCGCTGCTAGAGGTTTCCACTGACAAGGTTGACACCGAAGTTCCTTCACCTTTCGCAGGCAAATTGCTTGAGATTAAGGTGCCTGCGGATAGCACTGCTGCGGTAGGCCAAGTTGTGGCTGTGGTCGGTTCCGGGGTTGGGTTGGAAACCCCGCCGCCTGCTCCGCCCGCACCTCCGGCTCCGCCTGTTTCTGCTCCGGCGTCTGCCCCCGTTGGAGGGCCATTCACCATCAATATGACGGTGAACACCTCCGAAATGCCCGTTCCGGCTCCCGCCGCTGCGGTAGTTCCCTCGGCCCCAGCAGCTTCACCCGTGCCCGCCGTTCCGGCTGGCGGCTATGTGACGCCGTTGGTGCGCAAAATCGCCAACGAAAAGGGTGTTGACATTACCACTGTGATTGGCACCGGCATTGGGGGTCGGATTCGCAAGGATGATGTGATCGCCGCCGCCGATAAGGCCGCTGCGGCTAAAGCGGCTGCTACGCAAGCAATGGCCCCGGCTCCGGCTGGGACGGCAGTTGCCGTTAAGCCTGCTGGTGCAGTTGCGGTTTCGGCGCCTTCACCGCTGCGGGGCACCACGGAAAAGATGACCAACCTGCGCAAGATTGTCGCCTCACGCATGGTCGAGGCCCTGCAAACCCAGGCCCAGTTGACCACTGTGGTTGAGGTTGACGTGACCAAGTTGGCCAAACTCCGCGCAAAAGCAAAGGACAGCTTCAAGGCGCGCGAGGGGGCCAACCTCACTTTCTTGCCTTTCTTTGTGAAAGCCGCCGCCGAGGCACTGAAACAATTCCCGAACATCAACGCCTCAATAGACACGGATGCTGGCACCATCACTTATCACGCCTCCGAAAACATCGGCATGGCCGTGGACACGCCTAAGGGCTTAATGGTTCCCACCATCTCGGACGCCGGCAATCTTTCCTTGGCGGGAATCGCTAAGGCTATTGGCGATTTGGGGGGCCGCGCTCGGGCTGGCAAGATTAAGGCCGACGAGTTGCAAGGCGCCACTTTCACTATAACCAACACGGGTTCTGGCGGGGCGCTGTTCGATACCCCGATTGTTCCCGTTGGCCAGGTGGCGATTTTGGGCACCGGGACCATCACCAAGAAGCCCGGCGTGATTCAAGGCCCGGACGGGGAGGACGTTATTGCGATCCGGCAATACATGTACATCTTCTTGTCCTACGATCACCGCCTAGTTGACGGGGCGGATGCCGCTCGCTTCTTGGCGGCGCTGAAAGCTCGCATCGAGGCTGCCGACTTCGGGAATGATGTATAGCGCTGGTTAGTTTAGTTTGGCTGGATGTTCGCCTAGCCAATTCTGAATCCTAATGCTAGGCCCCAGGCTAGCACTGCCGCCCAGGCGGTCACATAGATTGCGATTGTGACCGCCTGGTTTCGCGGTTTGACGTGGAGTTCCAGTGGCTCGGGCTGCACGATTTGGGCTAGTTTGACAGCGAAGGTTCCCACGGCAGGCGGGTTGGCGCGGGTACGATTTAGGAATTGTTGCATTTGCGCTTTGCGCTGCGAGTTTCGGCATTGTTCAAGAAGTTGCGATAACACCTTGGCGAGCGTTTTCACATCGTCGGTTATTTCCCAGTCGGATAAGTAGTCAGCGGTAGATAAATAGTCACCGCCCGATGAATTGTCAACTCGATTAGGCAAGGTAATATCGCCTACGTCGTCTATTTCGATATCTGATAAGGTAAAGTGGCCATAAGATATTTCTTCACAATGATAATCAAGTAAAGATATTGCGACCCCCACGCCAATACTTGAGATATTACCGAGCGATAAGGGCTTATGGTAATTAAGGCGGTTATCGAGCGATAAACGCTTGTGGTGCGTGAAAGGGTGACTGTTCGGGGGAGCTTTTACCGCTAATTCCATTCGGCCATCTTGGCGGCCCGACATAATTCTGTCTAGTCAGTTTTCCACAAGCCGCCCTGCACCTGCGCGGTAGCACCGCGCGCCCAAACAACCCTATTCGCCCTGACAGCAGCCTAAAAACGCCCCTATCAGCTCTAGTCCACGGCGCAAGTGATGCCACTCGCGGGCCGTTTCCCCTTGACCAAGAAAGTGTCCACAGCGGAATCTATGCAAGAACTGCCGCGCCCGTAGCCCGTGTGCCCCTCGCCGGTGAACGTGACCAGGAAGCCGCTGTCGAGGGTGCTGGCGACCGCCCGCGCCCAGCGGTATGGCGTCGCGGGGTCATTGGTGGCGCCGATTACCATGATGTCGTTTGCCCCCGGAGCCGTCAGATCGTAGGTGGTGCGTACCGGAGCCACCGGCCAGCCCTGGCAAAACAGCTCATAATCCTTGTAGAAGTCGCCGAAGGTGGGGGCGCCCGCTGCTATTCGGTCGTTGTAGGTCGCCGCCTTGCTGGGATCCACCGTGCCGGCCTCGTCCAGGCAGGTCACCGCTGGGTACGCCTCGGGCAGCAGATTGCTGGCGTAAGTGCCGTCCGTGTTGCGCTCGGTGTACCAGTCCGACAGCTTGAGCAGGCCCGTGCCGGTGCCTTCGTTGATCGCCTCCGCCAACGCCCCGGTGAGTCGAGGCCAAGAATCGTTGTCGTAAAGCGCCGCCAGAATCCCATAAACGGCGAGCAACTGGGTGAGTGGCCGCTCCTGCTCGGTTGGGAGTGGCTGCTGGTATGCTCGCTCAAGCAGTTGGCGGATTTGCGCCATCCCCTGATCAACCGACCCGGAAAGCGTGCAATTCTCGCCGTCAGTGCCGGTTTGCCCCGCTAAGCAAGCCGCCACAAAGGCGCGCGCGGCGTTCTCAAAGCCAATGGCCACATCCACGTTCAACTCGTCAGCGGATTTAGTAATGTCAATGGCACCATCTAGCACCATGCGCCCCACATTTTGCGGGAACAGCCCCGCGTAGGTGGCCCCGAGTTTGGTGCCGTAACTAAAGCCGAGGTAATTCAACTGCTTCTGACCCAGCAACGCCCGAATGAGGTCAAGGTCGCGCGCCGCCGAAACCGTGTCAACCAGACCGTACAGCGGCCCGGTGCGTTCGTAGCAACCCTGCGCAAGCGCCTGCTGATCGCGGACAAACTCCGCGTTCCCCGCAGCGGTGAACGCGTATGACTTGGCGATTTGGGCGTCCTTGGCTGCTGCGCTATCGAAACACACTACGGGTGTGGACTCGCCCACCCCGCGTGGGTCGAAACCGATGATGTCGTACGCGTTTTGCAGCGCTGCGCCGAAGTTCGGCAAAAATGACGGGAGGACGCGCACGCCAGGGGCGCCCGGCCCCCCGAAGTTCACCAGCAGAGCACCGATTGGTTGCCCGTTGGCAGCGTGTCGTTTTAGCGCCAAATCAATTTCGCCCTGGTTTGGGTTTTGCCAACTCAGCGGCGCTTTGATGGTGGCACAATCGAAATGGTAGTCGCTTTGCGGGTTGTCGCCCTCGCATTTTCCCCAATGGATTTCTTGGTTGTACCATTTGATGATGTCCTCGGAGGCGACTGGGGAGGCTGAGGTGCTGCTGGGCGGGCTGTCGGCGCCGCTGGGCGGGCCTGCGAGTTGCGCCGATTCGGACACGGCTAGCGAGGTCTCAATATCAGGGCGTTGGAAAGCGAAACTACTCTGATTCGCCGTGCCACACGCCGTGACCAGGCACCCTGCGGCAACCAAGCCACCTACGGTGACCGGGCACCCTATAGCACGGGTTAAAGCAAGTTTAGTGGCGCCTTTGCCACTTCTAGCCAGGAACACACTCTCATCGTAACGCGGTTTGGCGCGATTTGCACGGTGAAGTATGGCAATGTTAAAGAAGTTCTATGGTGCAATTATCTAGGTATTGGGCACTTGGGCGCCGCAATCGGGCGCCAACGAGCGACGCGCGCCACTTGATAACGGCGCCAACCTACCTAGTTTGGCTTTAGCAACCCCTAAATGGCCGATTTCGACCCCTAAACTGGCACAATGACTAAAAGCCGTATCCAAACCCGCGCTGGAAGCCCAACTAATAATAGAACTAATAACCGTGGCTTAAAAGCTACAATCGTAACAGCACTCGCCGCTAGCATCGCGGTTCCCTTACTCGCAATGCCGCTGTCTTCTAGCGGAGCCAATGACGACCTGACCGATATCGCCCCGCAAATTGCCGATGCCATCGCGGCAGACTCGATAGATGAAATAATACCGGCGATAGCCCAAGCTATTTCCGTGGATAATGGGCCCGCTGCCCTTGGTGATTTGATTAGTACCGCACAGGTTGCTTTTGAGATTACCGATGAAACAGTGGGAAAGATTGAACATGTTTCGCCTAACCTGATGCGCAAAATCGCAAAGACTTCTGCCGTTATTGACGATTTAGCCGACCATCTAGATCCCGATTCCGAATTACCAGTACCTGCTGTTGCCACGCGGGAAGGGTTATTCAAGCCCGATGAGGTTGCCGAGTCGGTGACCGCAGCCCTAGCGCTGACCCAAGATGTGGCCGTAAGTGCAGGCGAGGATGAGGTTTATCAACTCACCCTAGAGTCGCAGGTTTCGCAATTAGTCAATTTCCTCGACACTGCTGCGCAAATTCATCAGGGTCTGCAGGATGGCAATGTGATAATTGAGGGCGAAAAAGAGTTTAGCCATACCGGAGTGTTGCTGTTGAAGCAATTCGAGGGCCTTTACCTGAACGGTTATATTCTCGGCGATGGCATGTGTACCATCGGTTACGGGAGCGCATATCCCATCGAAACGAAACCCGATTGCCTGGATTGGGAAATCACCGAGCAAGAAGCCGAGGATATGCTTGCCGCCGAATTGCAGAGTTATGCCACAGCGGTAAATGAACACTTTACTCGTCCGCTGACTCAAAACCAATTCGATGCGCTTACCAGTTTTAGCTACAATGTTGGGGCTGGCATTTTCAAGAAATACGATTGGAGCCGGGAAACCTCCGATGAAAGGGTAGCCACCATACTGCCCCTTTATGTGAACCCGCCGCAATTCACCGAGGGCCTGACCATCCGCCGAAACGCCGAGGTCGCGCTGTTCAACAGTTAGGTCGCGCGGCTCATTTAGCGCCGATTCGCGGGCGGGGGCGCGTAAGGGTTGTCCGGCACACTCGCTTTTTGGACGGCGGATTCGTCGGCTGAAACCACCGCCACTACGGGCTGCCCTGGTTGAGTGGGAGGGGCAACGGGTTCTGGCGCTTCCCCACCCTCAACCGCAGGCACGGCGACCGTGGACACGACCACGGGATCCGGATGATCCGCTGCGAGGGCGCCGTAACGAGGCTTGCCGTCCTCGGTGAGCCACCGGGCGTCCACTTTGCGCGGCTCAGCAGGCGCCGCTCCGGCAGGCGCAATCGTCGTCGGGCTGCCAACCTGACCAACGCCAACTTGATCGCCACCCGTTGCGGACGGCTCGCCCGCCCGTGGGAGAACTACCGGCGGTGCCACCACTGGCGCCGTCGGCACCCTGACAGCCGCCACCACCGCAGCCCCTGACAAACCCACGCCCACCGGAGAAGCCGCCAACAAGCGTGCCGCCGTCCCCGCCTGCTCTGGCGCGCACAAAATTGCGTATTGCCCTGCCACAATCTGCGAGGATGAAGTGAAATCGCGGCGCCCGCGCGAAAAAGCGTGAGATAAAACCGAGAACAGCA
>JAITCS010000046.1 GCA_031282935.1 Cellulomonadaceae bacterium | reverse complement strand
GTCAAAAGGCCCAGCATCAATGCCGGAAACTACGCCGCCAATCGTTGCGAGAGCCGTTAGTGCGTGGCCAACGGCATTTCCGGGGTAGTGGACGCGCATGTTGCCGTGGTCAGCATCGGGGTGGTCCTCGGCAGAAACGATGGCGTTAACGTCCCAACCCAAAAACAGCGCATCCGGGCTGACGCCAGTCAGCCCGCTCACCGGAATCAAAACGTTGAAGCGCTGCACGCGCGTGCTGTGCCCACCAGCGACCGTGGACGTCGGCATGGCGCGGACTACCTGATTCGCAACTGATTCCGCTTTCCGCGCGAACTCTGGATCGCGGGTGTGTGAGTCGAAGGTGAGTAACTGCGCCACCACTACCCGTACTCGGTCCCGGCGCCGGGAGTTCAGGTATACGAACAGGTTTTTGCGTTCTCGTAAGACATCTATCGCCCCGACGCTGGAGGTCTCGCTAAGTTGGCCTCGTTCTGGCCCGATGATCTCGGCGGATACCAGGGGCGGGCCGCTATGGGAGTCATCAACAAATTCGGGCAGCACAAACGCCGCCTCGCCGACTAGACCCTCGCGTACCCAACGCTCATAGGTGTCGAGCAATTCCTGAGCCGCGAAGTCTTGCGGCAGCACGAATACTGTTACCGAACTCACGCCCAACCTCCCGAGCCGGTGTTTTGCACGGCAGAAGTGGTTGTGGATTCAAGAGCTTGGACGCCGCGAATTAGCCCCTCAAGTACGGACAGAGTTTCTTTGCGTAAATCCCAACTGCGCGGAAATCCGGTGGGGTTCTTGTAATCGTGTTCAATTTGGTCAAAGTGATTCACATAACCTTGATAGAAATTGGAGAGTACCTTTTCCGCAGTTTTTTGGCGTTCTAGGGGTGTTTCGGTATTGCGCTCTAGTGCTGCTAGCGAGTTTTTGCCATTGACCAGCCAATCGCGTAATTCTCGGTTTATTTCTGCGCTGCGGCCAGTCAACTCGCCCAGCTCGCGCAAACGGGTGTAAGGTAAAATGGGGTCAATAGCAGCGCGTTGGTTCACCTCAAGTAAGGCCACCATTATTGACGCCAGAATTACAGCTAACCCATCCGGGCCGGTCATGTCTTCGAGGCTGAGGGTGGGGGAGGGGAATCTTGCCCACCGCCCGGCAGAGTTGGTGGTTTCGGGCAGCCAGATTTCTACCGAGTTTTGCGTCAGCCGCATTTGGCCCAAGCGTCCGGCCACAAACCAGCCCCGCACCATCGCTTCCAGTACCGAGCCGTATTCTGACCTGGCCACCGGCACAAACTCGGCAATAGGGCGGGCGCGGCGCCATTTCCAAAACTCGCGATGCGATTCTGGGGTTTTGGATTTCTGGCCCCAGTCCTCTGCGATGGGGCGCATGAGGGAGTCGAATACCACTGGCTGGTAGGCCTCATTGAGGTGGGTAAAGAAGTCAATATGACCACTCTTGCCGTCCACAAAGGATTTGCCCACCTCATCGTTCCAGTCCCCTCGACGCTCAAACACTTTCCGCAGCCGGGCCTTGGCCTCCGAGCCCTCCGGTAGCGGAATTTCTGAGACTCTGAGGGAGTGGCTGATCCGATCCTTGCCGTGTACCGCCACCAAAACGGCGGGGTTGATTTTCGCCAATGGCGCTGCGGCATCGAGCGCGGAAACCACCTTGCCCTCGAATTGCTGCAGGCGGCGCTCCAACTCAGCCGGGCTGGCCGAATCGCCGGAAAGGTATTGCCCAAGCCCCTCTTGCATGTAGCGGCCAGCGGCGGTGCCCTCCCGGTTCAGCCATTCCTCGGCCCGCTGCGCGATCATTTCCGGGTCATCGTTGATGGCGAAACGGGCATTGCGCGGGGACGCCCCAAACTCGGGGGTTAGTGTGTGGTCTTTGGGCACCCAGCGGTCGGTGATCTTGATCAACTGCTGGCCTTCGCCCGTGTGGGTGGGGGCGCCCGGCAACACCTGCATTTCTGCGAGCCTCCGGGCCGCATCGGGCTCCGTATCTGTGCCGATGGTGCGGGCCACCAAATCACGCAGAATTGTCGGGTACTCGTCCGTGCCTTGCAGCAAGAACTCGTTCGGAGCCGGGCGCAACAGGTGCGGCACTACGTCACCAACTGGCCACCGGGCCATAAACGAGTCCTCTTTGCTGCGAGCAACCGCTAGCTTGTCCCCGGCATCGCCCACAGCGCGGGCCAAGGGGGTCAAGAACCCAGCCGTCAAATCCCGAATGATGTCCCGCGCAAAGCGCCTGAGCCAGGCTTCATACCGGGCCAACTGGGCGCTAAT
This sequence comes from Cellulomonadaceae bacterium, assembly GCA_031282935.1. GTDB lineage: Bacteria > Actinomycetota > Actinomycetes > Actinomycetales > Cellulomonadaceae > Xylanimonas. Next base: position 3,075 of record JAITCS010000046.1, on the reverse strand, counting down.
CGCATCCTTGGCTGCTTTTTGGACCGTGCCGTCCGTCGCGGTGGTTACGTACGTGCGGCCCAGGGTGCTGAAACTTTCTGAGGTGCGTTGCTCTAGCGCGGTGGCCTTACGCTCTTCCCCATCGGCTTCTGCGGACAATTCATCACAAATCTCGCCCATGGTTAAAATCAGTTGATTCAGGAGCGCGCGGGTGAGCGGGGCGCCATTCTCGCCAATGGATCTGGCTACAGTTTGCGCAATTTGGTCTTGAATGTCATTTACCCAGGCGGACGCTTTGACTCGGCTTTCCGATTCCAACCGGCCGCTGATCTCGCCTTGGTTTTGCCGCACATCACCAATTACCCGCTGCATCACGTCGTTAGCGGATGCGCCCTTTCTCCCAGAAGTGGACACTAATTGGGTTACCCCTTTGGTTACCCGCTGCATAAACTCATTACCGGCGGCTGGCACATTAGCGTGCAGCTTATCGAGTACCGCGTTGTTGTTTGGTCCCAACTCATCCAAGCCCGTGGCGCTGCGGAACCCACCTCGGCGAGCTTGTTCTAGGTCGGCGATGAGTTGCTGCGAAGTTCGGTCATCATTAAGCCCCGCGCGGTTGGCTTCATGCTCGGCAACAAATCTTTCGACGGCGCCGCGAGCCAGGTGCTGCGAAGCGTATTTTAGGAACCTGTCCCGGCCCAGGCCCACGCGCGCGGAACCGATAGCCATGAATGGCCCCTGCTCGGAATTATCGGAGCGCAACGGCAATTTGTCGGCGCTTCCGTTGATGGCTGTCCAGTTTCCTGTAATGTACGCTCCGAAGGTATCTTGCAGTTTTTCGGAGGCCACCCAAGAAGCCAAGGAGCGACCCATCGCCAAATACACATCGTTTTGATTAGTGTAAATCACGTTCTCATTAGCTGAACCCACAATAAATGGGTAACGCGGCCCGGAATTGCGCAGTTGGGTGTTCAAGTTCACCTGATAAGCATTGAAGAGCGCCCCGGTTGATTCCGAGGGGCCAGTATTGTTCCAATAGCCATTCATCAATTCCGCTAAAGAACCCAGCGCATTAGCGCGCACGCCCTTTCGAGCTTCCTCGGGCAGGCTGTTGAAAACGTCCGGGGCATACAGGAACCCAAATGATTGATTAGCCCAGGTTTCGGGCATGGCGCGGATAACGTCACAAACGTCAATTACTGCCCCGGCGCCCGTACCGCCCGCAATGGAACTGACCACCACCACAAAAGGGTCATTCGGATCCCCAGGGGTGGCGCCCAGCAGAGTTGCAACTTCCTGCAATTCGGCTTTGGCTCCCGTGCCCATCATCTCAGCTTTTGCTTGCTGTATCGCCCGCTGAATCCCCTCGAGACCAGTTAAGGTAATCATGCGGCCTAACGCGCGGTATTGGCCAGCCCCTTTTTGCGGCGCTTGCTTAACATCTGTTTGGTTAGGGCGCCAAGTGGCTAGGGAATCTCTGACAGGTTTATCCGTAGCTTTACTTAACAAAGCTCTGTCTAGCGCTGCGTAATCTACGCCGGGCGCCACAATTCCTCGATATTGCCTATCGGGTAATTGGGGCGGTAAATCCACATCTTCACCGTCAGCGTGCGTGGGTACATCAACATGCAAAAATTGCCAGGCTTTTGGTAAATCGTCTTTAGTCCACCCGGCTTGCTTGAGGCGCAGCATTAACTCCTCGCGGATAACGCGGAGGGTTTTGCCGCCGCTACCGCCAACACCGACTAATAAGAATGGGTTTAGCATTTTTGCCTTTCAAACGAATTTAGTTTGGCTAGAAGTAGTTGATATCGTCAAGATTTACGCTGGGCTGTGCGGGGGCGTGTGATTGCGAGGGGCCATTGTCTGGCGGTTCGGATTCGGCGGGGAGAGGCTGGCACCACGGGTCTAGCACCGGTTCGGGCTCAGGTTGTTTGGTTTTCGATGCCGAGCCGCGCAGCTTGGGCAATTTGAAGCCTCGGGTCGGCGTTGCGACGTCGGTTTCCGTTGTGGAATAGGCTTCCGTCGTAGTGTCTGAATCCGCTACGGTGAGGGCTTCCGCTGTGCTGGCGTGGCTCAGGGCGTCCGCGACCTGTGCCCAATCCGTATTGACGATGGCGTTATTAAGGCGCGCGACCGGAGCGATGATGTCGCCGTTGGTGCCCTCGGCGTAAGCCGTGAGTTGGGCGGCCACGCCACCGTTCCTGGCGGGGGCGGACGATGGGGTCAAATAGAACTGGGTGCCATAAGCGAAGTTGGCAGGGGTGCGGCGGTTGCCCTCAGCCGTACTGATCGCGGCCGCATCGTCGGCAGAAATAGCTATAACGCTGCCTGCGCTGCTCGTTACCTCTGGTCGCATCTTGGAATATGGCCACACCCACTGCCCGCTGCGCCGGAACTTGAGGCCGTTCCGATCCAAATTGCCGCTGGGTTTTGGGGCCTGTTCGGAGGTGAAATCCGAACCGCCGAAGAAGCCGGTAGCGTCAGCCCCAGCCGGGGTTAGCCGTTGTAACCCGCTTGCAGTGACCGTCACGGGCATCGTCGCCACTCGCAAATCCCGGCCTGATTGGAAGCGGTGGGTGGCGTGTTTGCCGAAAGTGGCGATGGCCCAGGCCAAAGCCAATGCGAACGCAACCGCCCCAGTTACCAAGATGTTGCGCACCCCGGTGTTCACCGGACGGTACAGGCTGGCCACAATCGGCACGGACATAGTGTGAGGCTGACCGCCGTCCACCGAATACAACGATACCGGCAATCCGCCCGCTAACCGGCCCTGCACGTCAGCCGTAGCCGCGAGCGTCACCTGCACCTCCTTAACCTCATTCTCGGTCAAGGAAACACAGTTGTCGTCAGCCAGCCCGGTCATGGTCGCTACCACATCGCTACCCTCCGGCGCGGTCGTCCAATCCGCGTTACCGAAGCAAACTCGCGTTTCGCCCTGGTCGCAACTTTCCAGAGTGAGGGCGCGAGTGGGCTGGTCGCTGGGACTAAACGTGCCGAAGTCGAGCGCCGCGTTTCCAGTCAGGGCGGGGAACCAGGCGGGCAGGCTGACGTGAGCCGCACCCGGCCTACGGCATCGTCAACCGGGAACACAAT
>JAITCS010000176.1 GCA_031282935.1 Cellulomonadaceae bacterium | reverse complement strand
TTGTTGACGATCTGAACCAGGGGCTCAGGGTGGCGGATGCCTACGGCGCTGAGCACCTGGAGATCCACACCCGCAACGCGACAGCGGTGGCCGAACGGGTGCGCAACGCGGGGGCGATTTTCGTGGGGCCGTGGTCGCCAGTTTCGCTGGGGGATTACATGGCGGGGTCGAACCACGTTTTGCCTACGGGGGGCACAGCCAGATTCGCGAGCGCGTTGAATGTGTTGTCGTTCCTGAAGGCGGTTGATCTGATCGAGTACACGCAGCCCGCCCTCGCCAAGTTGGCGGATAGAATCGTGGCTGTGGCTAACGATGAGGATCTGCCCGCTCACGGAGAGGCGGTTGCGCAGCGGTTCTAGCGCGGTTTGCGCGTGAGGTTTGCGCTTTGTCGTCTTTTCGGGGCTGCGAAAGCACCTGGCGGGCGGGAGAATCCTCCGATTTAGCGACTGCGCAACAATCAGCGACCGCCATAAGGCATCGGTGTGACGCGCCAACTTTTTTGATGATTCCGCGAAACCGACATATCCTTACTGAGCGGTAATTAGTTTTGCCGCTAAACTATTCCGATTAAGTAGGTGGCCACAGTGGTTAGTCGCGTTGAGTATCAACGGGCGCGCCGTGCTGCCTTGGCGGCGGTGCAGGATGGGGCGGCGTCTATTGCCGGGCTGGAATCGCCCGTCGGAGCCGTAGAATCGGTTTTCGAGCCAGAATCCGCCGTTGTGCCAGAATCCGCCGTCGTGCCAGAATCCGCGGCCGTGCCAGAATCGCCTATCGCGCTAGCATCCATCGCTGAGTCGGAATCGCCTATCGCCCCAACATCGGTAGTCGCGCTCGCTTCCGACGCCGCGCCGAAACCCGTCGGCGAACAGAACGCGGCAACCGATTGCGCGCCGCCAACTGGCCTAGAAGCGTTGGTCGGGAAAAGCGTCACGGTCGCGCCCGCAGCTTTCCCCCCAAACCGCCGCCCTGCCGCCTCACTCAAGCAGATCAAAGACCTATACCAGCCCAAGCAAATCCTGGGCCCCTTGCTGCTGAGCGGTTTCCGGAATCAACTGCCACGCACCACCGAATCCAAGGTCAGGGTTTCGTCGCTGGCCGCCGTGGCAGTAACGGTCGCCTCGGCCACGATTTTGCCACAAGTCGCGGGCGCCGCTCCGGCTGCCCTGCGGTTCGCAGGCGAGAACCCAAACGCGGCAGCCCAGTATGCGCCCTTCGCAGCTAATTCCGGGGTGGGTCGTAATGCTGACATCACTGCGCCAGGGGTGCTCGCTTTCGGCGCGCCGCAGTTGGCCTCAGAGGGGGAGGCTCGCTCGATTCTGGGTGCGCTGGTCGGCGAGGACGTTGACGCTGCAACCGGCGAGGCGCTCGTTAGCGAGGCTGAAGGGTTCGGCGCTGTCGCGGCTTTTGACGGAATGTTTGCTGAGCCTGCGCTGGGCCGGGGAGCGTTCGGGGATCAAAATGGTTTAGTGGGCAACGGCGCCTTTGGGGAAGGCAGCCTTGCAAACACAGGCGGGTTAGCAACCGGCGGCGGGCTAGCGATCACTGGCTTGACTGCCGCAGGCGCCCTCGCGGACAGCCCTTTCGCGCTCAGTGATACCCCTTTCGCCCTCAGTGACAACGCATTCGCACTCGGCGAGACCCCGCTATCGAGCAACGGGTTCTTCGGAAACACTTTCCAACCCAACCCGCTCACATTCTTGCCCCCCGATAACGGCGTTTCGCTAACCGACGGCGGTTTGTTCGACACGCTGCCGGAACTAGAGGCCAGCCCGGAACTGGATGCGTTCATTGAGGCGCACGCGGAACTGCTGGACAGCAGCCGCCCCATCGGCGCCTCGCGCGGCATAGCCAGAACCGACATCGCCGAACTGTTTTACGACCAAGTTGAGAGCCGTCAAATAGACAAGTTCGTCACCGCCGCCGATGTTATTGCGCGCGCGGAGCTGTACCTAATGAACGAAGCGCGCACAACCCCTGAGGTGGCCGAGGAGATCAGGATTTCCTCCGACCAACTGCGCGAGGTTTTGCAGCAGGCCGCGTTGGCGCCAGAAGACCAACGGGAAGAGTTTTACGAGCTAATTTTGTGGCGCACAGAGCGCTTGGAGGCCGCGCTTTCGGAGGCACAGCCTTCAGTTGCCGTGGCCCTGCCCCGCGAATTGTCGGTGGATGAAGCGGTGGCCGAACTCGCCGCCCAAGCGCTGGCGCAAGCTCCGCGACTGGCGCAACAGTTTGAGAACATTCACGCCCAGCACGCCAATGGTAGGCTTCCGGCACACACGCTCCAGTCTTTGTCTTGGGCGCCGAATCACCGTTTGCGCCCGGACGCGGCGGCGCAATTCGAGCTGCTGAACGAGGCTTTCAAGCTTGAGTTCGGTGCGGATTTGACGGTTTTGGATTCTTACCGGACTTTCGCTGGTCAGGCCGCAGTGCGGGCGCGCGGAGGCGCCGGGGCAATCCCGGGCACCTCTGAGCACGGCTGGGGTTTGGCGGTTGACTTGGGTGGCGGCGTGAATCGTTTCGGCACGGCGCAACATCGTTGGCTGCGGGCGAACGCGCACAACTTCGGCTGGCACCTGCCAGATTGGGCGCGGGAACGCGGGCGCAAGCCGGAGCCGTGGCACTGGGAGTTCGTCGGCACCATCGTCGCCGAGTAGTCGTTTCGGCAGTGTTGTCGCGGGTTATCAAGGAATCTCGTAAGCAAATGTGAGAATCCACCGGCAAGATTGCTTAGGATTTCGTAGCCAATAGACTATGCTGGGATTATGGGCCAGCACGCGCAGGCAGCGGACAGGACTTCGGAACGGTCGCCCACCGGGCTGCAGCCCCCAGGAGTGCTGCCGCCAGAGCGGAAATTTCGGGCGTTGTTGGTGATTGACACCCAACTTAGTTTTCTTGAAGGCCCTTACGCCATTCAAAGCCCGCCCCGGGAAGAATCGTTAGCAAAGATTCTGCAAGCTATCGCAACGGCCGAATTGGACGGTATTCCGATTGCCCTTATCCAACTCGATTCGCAAGAAACCGAGTTCGGGGGCGATTCGCCAAAAAGCAGCGACCCGTTAGTGGATGATGAAACCAGTTTGCACCCGGCTGTTTTGGCGCAGCAAAGTTATCATTGGAAATCCATTATTCAAGGCGCGAATGGAGCTTTCCAAAATAAGGAATTACTGGAATGGCTAGACACCCTTGGGGTTAACGTAATTACTCTGGTGGGGCATTTAACGCATGGGGCGGTTGCGCTTACGGCTGTGCAGGCGATGGCTTTAGGATATCCGGTTGAGGTGTTGGCTGACGCCACCGGAACTCACGCCATTTCTAACGCTCAGGGCACCGTTACTGCTGCCGACTTGCAGTTAGTGTCGCTGACAATTTTGGAACACATTGGCGCTGAGGTCACTACTACCGCTAACTGGATTACCGAGGTGGAAAACGCGGCGGCCAGCGAATACGTGCGCAATCTGCAAAAAGAGGGGAGGCCGTAGCTTTGGCAGTGTATTCCAGTGGTGCCCCTTTGCAAATGGCCGACCCCACAGTTTCGCTGCAGCAATTACGCACCGGGGTGGGGCCGCACATTCTTTTGGCGAACGGTTTTTTATCCCAAGATGTTTCCGGCTGGAATAAATGGCGCCGATTAGTTAACGAGCGGTATCCGGAGAATCCGGTAACCAGGGTGCGTTGGGAGGCGCAGGCCCTGGAATCGCTGAAACCTTTAGTGGCATTTTGGGATACCGAAGGCGATCCGTCCAAGGTTATTGACGAGGCGGCGCGTCAGATTTCCACCTCGGCTCGCCAAGCTGGCCGGATCATGAAGCACGTGGGGGAGCAGGCGCGCAAGGGCACCAGTTTGCAGGATGCCTTGCGGGGGGCGCCTCGGCCCGACATGCCCGCTCCTGGGATCATCGTGGAAGCGCCCGCGAAGTGGGTGGTGGCCCGACAGCGGGCCGACGCGACCGGGGTGGCCGTCGCTGACGCCATCGCCAACACGGAGGGTCAGGTTTTTTCCCTGTTAGGTTTTTCGCTGGGCGCTAGGGTGATGGCCACTGCGGCCTTGACTTTGGCGGAACGGGGAGTCACCGACAAATTGGAAGATGTCCACTTAATCGGGGCGGCCATCAACCGGAGTGAAAAATGGGAGCCGATGGTGAATGCGGTGACCAACGGTATCTGGAATTACTATTCCAGGAACGATTCTGTGCTGAATTACTTGTACCGCACCGCTGAGGCTGGCGCGGTCGCTTTTGGGTTAGCCGGTATGGGGTTATCTAGCACAAAGGCGCACGATGTTGATGTCAGCGCCTTAGTGACAGGCCATCGCAGGTATTTGCCGAACATCTCTCTAGAGCCGAGCATCTCTTTAGAACCGAACGCCTCTTTAGAATCGAATATCTCTTTAGAACCGAATTTCTTTTTAGAAAGGTAACCAAAAACGGCGGTCGGATTGCCTTTTCGCCAGGAGTTTGCGGACCTGCACCCTTACGGGGCGCCC
>JAITCS010000169.1 GCA_031282935.1 Cellulomonadaceae bacterium | reverse complement strand
CTGCCGAGTTTGCGCGGGCCGGGCACGGGTGGGCCACCGAGGCCCAATGCTTGGCCAGCGCGCGACCCGCAGGCGGCAGTGCGCTTGGCGGCGGGCCGGGCCGCAGTGGCAGAGGTTGCCACCCGCCTCCACTTGCCGGTCGAGAACCTGCTGCTACCTGACACCCTGCTGCGGGTCGCCTGGGAACCCCCGCCGCAAATCACGCCGGGCACAATCGCGAGGGCCTTGGCCGACCTCAACGCCCGGCAGTGGCAGATCGAAAACGTTGCCACCCCCCTCGCCCACGCATTCGCTAACGCCTAGTTAGCAGTCAGTCCTTCAGGCTGCTGGGTAATAACCGTCAGACCAGCCTCGCGCGCTTTCGCCGCCAGGCGCATATCGAATGCAATAAACTTCGCCTCCGGATGTTTCAGACCCAATCCAAGGGTGCAAGCATCTGGGATTTTCAGATCAGATTCGGCGCGAATCTCCGCGATAGCAATAGCCTCCCCCCAAGAATCTTGATTTCTGTGAGTGATAGGTTCAGGAATTATGCCAAGCTCCATAAGGTCCCGGCGAGCTTCGGATATCGTACCCGCGTGAGAATGTCGGACAAAACACTCAGCAAGGTTGATCGGATGCATATATAGCGGTGGAACGAGTTCTCTGAATACCGAATAACTGGCCTCATGCTGATTGTCATCTGGATCCAATAATCCGATGACAACAGCCGAATCCAGAACCGCACTCACGCAGACCACTCTGCCCGCAAATCAGCAAGGTATCCTGGTGGGTAACTGTACTTGCCCGCAACATTATCAAGAGCAGACAAGTAAGCCTCGCGGTCTGCACGCTCTACGCGGTCGCTGACCATCCGCAAATAATCAGACCGCTCCATATTGCGCCGAGCAGCCCGCTCAGTTATATCATCCCTCACATCGGGAGCTACCTCGATAACAACTGCAGAGTTCACAACACCAGCCTACCCCATCCCCGAAGTTCCACCGAATCGTTCAACCCGAGACCGACGCCCCGCCAACCTGATATAGTGATTGAGCCGTGCCAGATTCACAACAGATAATATTGTCGAGCCAAGTAGCGCACCATAAAGCACAACGCTAAAAAGGATTTCTAGCGCAAATGGCAGCACGGTCACACCGTGCTCATCGAAACCAAAAGGTGAGAGGCGAATATACAGTTGCGCAATGGGTAAAACCAATAGCAGTAACCCAATGAGCCCCAAATTGATCTTCCCTGGCAGCGGAATGAACCCCGCCAGCCTTTTGGCCGACACAGCAAAAACCACCGGCGCAACTAGAAGCAAAAGCAACACCGGGGCAATTACCGACATCAGGCTCACACCTCACCCCCAAGGTCAAGAACCTGCGCTCGGACTACGGGTTCAAATGAAACCCCTGTCTCACTGTTTGGTGAAAACCAAAGGTGCGAGCTATATATCTTATTAGGAACGAACTCTGTGACCCGAACCTTTGAGAAAGAATTCTTGACAGTGTATTCATACTGCTGTGCACATTCTGCGCATGTGAACGCCCGCAATATGTCTTCCCCGCCAAGTGGGCCATATGTGACAGTAAAGAGTCTATCTGGATGAGCCTGATGGCCCTCACAATCAACTAGTGGGGTTTCCTCCCTCCAGCCGGTGAATGGTGAGAGAAACGAATCAATCAACTTGATCATTTTTATTGCTGTTGCCTCATCAAAAGTAGCGCCCACTAGGGGTTCTCGAGACTCGCCCTCACGACCCGGCCCAGCAAGAAATTGCGCAAAAATCGTGTAGCAAACTTTATTAGGCCGCTGGTCTATTTTTGACTTCCTAAACAATGCATTCACGCGGGCCACTCTGCCTAGAAGGTGGTTAGGCCTTTGGCTCTGAATTGGTTGCGGACTCGCTCCACTAGGTCGCTGCTAGGAGGTTTTACCCCTTCAAGGGCGTAAGGCAGGCCGAGTTCCTTCCACTTGTCCTCACCCATTTGGTGGAAAGGTAAGATTTCAACTCGGGAAATGGTGCCGGGCCTGATGTCGTTGAGTTCTTTAGCGTATTCCGCAATGATTTCGACGTTATCCTCAGCATCGGTATACCCGGGAACCACCACAAAGCGCAACCAGATTTCCACTGGATCCTCGGGGTCAATACCGCCCGGCAACCCGGCGCGTGCTAACCGGCGCCCAAACTCAAGCGTTGGCTCCAATTCGCGGCCAGTTAGTTTCTTGTACGTTTCCGGGTGGCCGCTTTTTACATCTAGCAAAACCAGATCAACATCGTTCATCATGTCATCAGTCAATGACCTGCCCAAATATCCAGAGGTATCAAGGGCGGTGTGGACACCCATTTCTTTGGCGCCCCGCAGAATCTTTGCCGCGAAAGCGGGTTGCATTAGCACTTCACCGCCGGAAAGCGTTATTCCGCCTTTAGTCGCTTTGAACACTGGCACATAACGCCTGATTTTCTTTAGCACCTCGGTGGCGGTAACCGGCTCGCCGTCGCGCATCTCAAAAGTGTCAGGATTATGACAATACAAACAACGCAGCGGGCAGCCGTTAAAGAATACGGTGAGGCGAGTGCCTGGGCCATCAACGGCAGTAACCAATTCCCACGAATGGATTGAACCCAATTCGCCACTGCGCATCATGGCGAGTTTATCGTGCCGATCCAGATTGGCCTCAATATCAACCCCAGATAGCCCCGCCCCGGTGCGGCGGCGCGGCGCAACCGGAACTTCCAGTTCCATTGCGGTGCCATAACCGTCACCAAAAAACAGTGCAGTTTTGGTGTCTTTATCCGGCTGTGTCATGCCACTCCCCTTTTGTTGCTTGAGCCTAGCATAACGTGACTTTGCACTTTATCGGCGATAGATTCTGCGGTGAGTGCAACTTTAGTTAGGATTTGTTCCCGGCTGGCATGGGCGAGGAATTGCGTGGGCACCCCAAGGTTTAGGTGCTTCACAAAAATATCGTCCGCTGCGGAAGCCTCTTCGAGCGCCGACCCGATACCTCCGGCGGCCAAACCATCCTCCACTGTGACCACATAATCGTAATCGGCCGTCATCTGCTCTAGTTCGCTCGGAATTGGCCACACCCAATTCGGCGAAACAACGTCAATCCTCAGGTTTGCATTTGCCTGCTGTAACAAATTGGCAGCCTCAAGGGTTACGGGCACCATTGCACCTATGCCAACCATCAAAATTGTGGTCTTGGATTCGTCAGCCTCAAACGACAACTGCGGCGAGCGCAATAATATGTCAACTTCCCCTTTGGATTCGAGCGCCGGAGTGGGGTCAGGTAATTCCCCTTTCGGAAATCGAATCACGGTGGGCCTATCATTAATGCCGACAGCGGTTTGCAGCGCCGCCCGTAATGTGGCTTCATCGCGCGGCGCGGCTATGCAAACCCCGGGCACCATCCGAAATAGCGTGAAATCCCACATTCCGTTGTGCGAGGCGCCGTCCTCACCAGTAATCCCGGCGCGGTCCA
>JAITCS010000166.1 GCA_031282935.1 Cellulomonadaceae bacterium | reverse complement strand
ATCATCGGTGAAAGCGGCTGGGTGGGGGGAAGTGAAGCGAACCCGTTCTAGGCCCTCAATATCACCGCAGGCGCGGAGCAGTTTCCCAAAGGCGTGCTTATCGCCAAAGGAAACCCCGTAAGTGTTCACATTCTGCCCTAACAAAGTGACCTCGATGGCACCTTGGGCAACTAGAGCTTTGACTTCGGTGAGGATTTCCTCAGGGGTGCGGTCACGCTCTTTCCCACGCAAAGATGGAACAATGCAAAAGGTGCAGGTGTTATTGCAGCCCACTGAGATGGAAACCCAACCAGCATAAACGGATTCGCGGCGAGTTGGTAATGTTGAAGGGAAAACTTCTAGGGATTCCGCAATTTCGACTTGCGCTTTTTTATTGTGTTTGGCGCGCTCCAGCAAAGCGGGTAGAGAACCGATATTGTGCGTGCCAAAAACAACATCAACCCAGGGCGCTTTGTGGGCAATATCGCCGCGATCCTTTTGCGCCAAGCAGCCGCCCACCGCGATCTGCATGTCGGGGCGGCGGTTTTTAACCGAGGCGAGTTGCCCGAGATTGCCGTACAGCCGAGTGGCCGCGTTTTCGCGCACCGCGCACGTGTTGATCACCACCACATCGGCGCCCTCGGTGAGTTCCACTCCGTCTGGCCCTCTCACCAAGCCCATCTGTTCCAGCAGGCCAGCCATGCGTTCCGAGTCGTGGGCGTTCATTTGGCAGCCCAGAGTGCGCACCACATAAGTGCGGGGCGGATCAGTTTGGGTGGGACTCGACAGGCCGGTACTCATAGCAGCGCAGTTTAGCTTAAGCCGATTAGGCGAAGCAACGCCGCCGGGGCAAACTGGTAGCCCACAAACGCGATGGTGTCAATTAGGGTGTGCGCAATTATGAGCGGGATTATCCGTTTGCGCCCAAACCTGGATTGGAACCACCACGCAAACAACAAGCCCATCGCAAAGTTGCCAATAAACGGGCCTATTCCTTGATAAAGATGATAACTGCCGCGCAATATCGAACTAAATAACCAAAAGCGCCAATCTATAGTTGTTGTCTGATTCCAGCTGATGTCTTGCAGGCGCCGATACAGATAACCTACTATTATTATTTCTTCAAGCGCCCCGTTTTGAAAAGCGGATAGCACCAAAACCGGAATTGTCCACCACTGCGCATTGAGCGCGCTAGCTTGCACGGCTACTGTGATGCCTAAACTTCTGCTGAGGGCAAAGAACACTAGGCCGGGGATTCCCACTAAAGCGAAAAGCCCAAACCCTTGGGCCAGGTCACGGCCAATTCGCCCAATTTGCCTGGACGCGCCAAAACGCCGGGGCGCGCCCATTCGCGGGTGGGCGCCCCAGTCGAGGCCGAGGGATTCGCGAAGGGGCGGCTCCCCTGGCCTTAGCGCCAAAAAGTAGAGCGCCAACAGCGCGGGCACTAGGGCAAAAAGTATCGCGTAAAGTTGGAGCGCTAAGTCGAGCAGGGGCCGCGCGGAGCGCGAGGGGTTTAGGGCGGTAACTTGCTCGCCCAAGGGCGTGGAATCGGTAAGCATCCCGATTAGTTGAATGATTGAGTAAATTGCGGAGCGGCCTAAGGACAACCCCAACACCAGGGCGATCTCCCACCACACCCTGCGCTTTGCGCCCGGGTTGGCAATAGCTTCCACAAGTCAATTATGGCACACCTGCGAAATGATTTAGTGGGGGTTTGGCCGAGCCGGGTTGGCGGCGGTTTAGCGCGAACCGAGTCGCGGCCCCGACAGTGCCCGCGCCAAATAAAACGAAACGGCCCCGCGCCCGCATCTGTGCCCAGCCCCGCGCGGTAGGGTGGCGGCATGGAGCTTTCCCCGGATCAACTGGATCGTGCCCGCGGTGCGCTGCTGGGCGCGGCTGTGGGTGACGCTTTGGGCACCGGGTACGAGTTCGAATCTGCGCCCTTTACCGGGCAGGCCGAAATGATCGGCGGCGGTCTGGGCAATTTTGCGCCGGGCGAATGGTCAGATGATACCGCACAGACCTACGCTGTGGCGGCAGCCGCAGCCAAACACCACGAATTGCGTTCGCCGGAGGCTTTGGATTCGGTGGCGCTCGGCATTGGAAAATGGTTCGCGGATGACCCGCCGGACGTCGGGAACATTACGCGCGCCGTGCTGATTGAGGCTGGCCCGCAGCCCTCGGCGGCTCACCTAAAAGGCGTCGCGCGCTACTACTATGTGCGCCACGACAGGTCGGCCGGGAACGGCTCCCTGATGCGCACGGCCCCGGTGGCCCTGGCTCACCTTGACGACCCATGGGCGCTGGTGCAGGCCGCGATGGCGATTAGTTACCTGACACACGGCGACCCGCTGGCTGCTGAGGCGTGCGCAATTTGGTCGTTGGGAATCCGATCCAGCGTGCTGTTGGGCGGCATGGAGCCTTTGGACACTTTTGTGCGCTACCTGCCCACCGAGGCCGCGCAGACTAGATGGGCCCAGTTTTTGCGCGCCGCCGAAACCGACCCACCTGCGGTGTTCACGCCCAACGGCTGGGTGGTTTCGGCCTTGCAAGCCGCGTTGTCGAGCATTCGCCACACCCCGATTCCGCCGTGGAAACCGAAGGATCACTTCGCCGAGGCGCTCAACACCGCGATTTCGGTTGGGAACGACACCGACACGGTCGGCTCTATCGCGGGGGCGGCGCTCGGGGCGCAGTGGGGGGCGGACGCGATTCCGCAGAAGTGGCGCGAGATGGTACACGGGTGGCCGAACGCCACCGGCGAGGACTTGGTGGCTTTGGCGGACCGCATTGTGGGGGCGGCCTAAAGCTGGTTTAGCGGCGGCAGTTTCGCGCCGCGACGGCTCCGGGTGGGCGTGCCAATACCACGGATTGCGCCGCGTATGCGCGGCATTGACTTAAACGCGTTAGCAGGGAGTAAAGTGGCCGTGTGGAGCTGAGGTTGTGCCCGCTTGGGAGCGCGGTTGAGGTGAGTTGGCTTGACCTCAACGCGGACGAGCGCGCCCGGATGCGGGAACTCGGTATTCGCGAGGGCACCGTGATTCACGTGGTCAACTGCGGGGCGTTCGGGTCAAAGGTAATCGCCATCGGGGCCGACAGATTCGCGATAGACGGGCGCACGTGCGCCTGCATTTCGGTGATTCCGCACAACGAGGATTCGACTGTGGTGGGGTCAAAGGATTTGGCCACGCCCCCAAAAGACACCTCGGGGAATAATGTGCTCGCAGGCACCAGGGTTCCCGAGGCAAACAGAGCGCCCATAGTCACCAAACGGCGAACCATGCTGTTGGCTGGTAAAAAAAGTTGAGCACCGCCACCGCAACAGCCCAGATTGCCTTACTCGGGAATCCTAATTGCGGTAAATCCACGCTGTTCAACTCGCTCACCGGGGCGCGCGCCAAGGTGATGAACGCCCCTGGCACCACCGTTAGTTTGCAAACCGGGCAGTGGCACACCGATTTCCGCTCACTTGAAGTGGTGGACTTGCCGGGCACGTATTCCCTGACCGCCCACTCCCCAGACGAACAGGTCACCGCCGATTACCTGCTTGGCGCTGCCACGGTCACGCCCGCGAGCGCGGCGTGCGCCCATTGCGGCCCTGGCACTGGCCTAAAAGCCTCCGCTCACCTACACCGCCCGGACGTGGCGCTCGTGGTGCTTGACGCGACCGGGTTGGCCCGATCCCTATACCTGTTGGCGCAAATTCTGGACACCGGGATTCCCGTGGTGGCCGCCGTTTCCATGCTGGACGTGGCCTCTGCGCGGGGGGTGGAACCGGATTTGACCGCCTTGGCCGAGTCGTCCGGGGTGCCAGTGGTGGCCATTGACCCCAGAACCGGCACCGGCGTCGAAGCTCTGGGGGCCACGATTGCTAGGATGCTAGCAACCAGTGGGAGGGCGGCTGATTTGCCGGTTGATCTTGATACGGACGCCACGGACATACCCCGCGACCTCCAAGACCAGGCCGACGCACACTTCGCCTGGGTGGAACGAGTGATGGCGGCGGCGCTGCCGGGAGCCACCACTGCGCCCGTACACTCCTGGTCGGATCGCGTGGACAGGGTGCTGCTGCACCCCTGGTGGGGCGTCCCGGTGTTCGGGGCCGTTTTGTGGTCACTGTTCCAGTTGGCCACGCTGGTTGCCACTCCGCTGATCGAAGCGGTGGGCCAGGTCATTCACGGCCCGGTCGCAACCGGCTTGCGGGCGGTGATCCCCGGAACGGGGGGCTGGCTGGAGTCGTTGCTGGTTGACGGCGTGCTTACCGGCGTCGGCACGGTTTTGAGTTTCGCGCCGCTGTTGGCCCTGATTTTCTTGGCGATTGGGTTGCTGGAGGATTCCGGCTACCTCGCCCGGGCCGCCTTCGTGGCCGACAGAGCTTTGCGGCGCCTTGGCCTCGACGGGCGCGCCATGGTGCCCCTGGTGATCGGGTTTGGCTGTAACGTGCCTGCCTTGGCTGCGACCCGAACCATGCCGGACGCCAGACGGCGGCTGCTCACCGGCCTGCTGATCCCGTTCACCTCGTGCCCCGCGCGGCTGACCGTGTACGTGCTGGTCGCGGGGGTCTTCTTTCCGCGCCATGTGGGCACAGTGGTGTTCGCAATGTATGTGATTTCCGCGCTCTTGGTGGTGTTGGGGGGTTTGGCTTTGCGGGCCACGCTGTTCCGCGATCTCGCCGCCACCCGTCCGCTAGTGTTGGCGCTACCCGCCTACCACGTGCCAAAGTTGGGCTACCTCGCCCAGAACGTGGGCCTGCGGGTTTGGGCGTTCATCAAAGGGGCTGGCGGGTTCATCGCTGGTATGTTGGTGGTGGTTTGGCTGCTCACCGCCCTGCCCCTGCCTGGGGTGGGGGCGCGTTTTGCCCAGGTGCCGGTCACAGATTCAGTGTACGGCCGCGTGGCGCAGACCCTGGCTCCGGCCCTGGCACCCGCCGGTTTGGAGGACTGGCGCATCTCCTCGGCGCTGCTGACCGGGTTCGTGGCTAAGGAGGTGATGGTCGGCTCGCTGGCGCAATCTTTCGCCCTGAACGCCGATCAGGCCTCCGCCGCTGAGGCCATTGACGAAACCCGGCCACCGGACTGGTTGGCGAGCCGCCTGCGCGACACTTTGGTGGCCTCCTCCGGGGGGCACGCCACCGCCGCCGCCTGGGCGTTCATGGTCTATGTGCTGGCCTACACCCCGTGCCTGGCCACCGTGGCGGAGCAAAAACGCATTTTCGGGTGGCGCTGGGCCCTCGGGGGCACCCTGGCCCAACTCGCTGTGGCCTGGCTGCTCGCGGTGGTCACTTTCCAGGCGTTGATGGCGGTGACATGAGTGTTTATGGCAAGAGCGTTTCTGGCACGAGCGGCGTTGAAATGAGGGTGCTGGCATGAGTGTGCTCG
>JAITCS010000031.1 GCA_031282935.1 Cellulomonadaceae bacterium | reverse complement strand
GGCACTGGTTATGCTGCGTTCGTTGAAGATGTATTCAATCGCGAAATTGTTGGCTGGCGAGTAGCAAAACGAATGCCGACAGAATTGCCGTTAGATGCATTAGAAATGGCGTTATGGGTAAGGCAACGCTCCGGTGAAAGCGTTATTGGGCTAAAGCATCATTCGGATGCGGGATCTCAATATACGTCAATTCGCTATACCAGCAGATTAACCGAGGTTGGCGCACTAGCGTCGATTGGCAGTATTGGTGATTCATATGATAACGCAATGGCCGAAAGCACTAACGGCATATACAAAGCCGAATGCGTCAAAATCGAAGGCCCATGGCGCACCGTTGGCCAACTAGAATTCGCCACCAGCGACTGGGTCGATTATTGGAATAACCACCGCTTGCACTCATCGCTAGGGTATCTAACCCCTGCGGAATACAAGCAAGCCTACTACGATGAAAAACAACGGGTAAGCCAGCAGGCTTAGCCGAAACGCACCCTCCACAATATCCAGGGCGTATCAGCGTGCCGAAATTGTCAATCGCTTCCCCAGAGGTGGTGATAGCATGGGCAATATGGCTTGGTTCATAGTCAGTTTCGGGTCGCTGCCCAGATGTGTATATGTTCCCGAGCAAAAGTTGAATTGTGGATAAGTGGCTAACCACGGTAACCACACCAGCAAGAGGTGTTGACCATTTGTGTATAGCGCAAGATGTTCACCAACCAGATGCTGTCACTGTTACGTTGCTCGACGGAAAGACCGCTGGCTATGGTTTCGGTATGCAAATCAAAGGCGGCCTGCTGCCTCAGAACCAACCTCAAATATATGAAAGCGCAAAGCGGTTTGTTGAAAACTTAGGCCCATCAGGTTTTTTGGACGACGGCCCCTGAAATATTGGGGGGGTGCCTATACCGTTGGTGGGAGTGCGTACTTTGAGTTTTCGGTCAAATTTCTGGCTGGCGGTTTCGACAGGCTCAACCTAAAGGTTTCGGTGACCGACGCAGCCCGAGCACAGGCGGGCGGGCGTGATTGTGCGCGTCAACCACAGCGAGGGGGGGTGGTTTCGACCAGGCTCAACCACCGGTTAGGGGCGGAACGGTTGTGACTGCGCGGTAACACCCTCACCCCACAAAATTGCCCACAATTTTGCGAGGACCCGAGCCCGCGCCCTTTCGCGCTTGGTGTCTGGTTGGCATCGGTCTAAATGTGTTATTGCCAATGTGGCCATTATCGTGGGTGTGGTGGTTTCGACAGGCTCAACCACCGGAAGCGGGCGGCAGGGAATTTGCATGTTAACCCTACGGATTCATGGATGGGTGGCGTTGGTGGGCTATGCTTGGGGTGTGAACAAGCTTGGCCGGGGAGCCGTGATTGCCGGGGCGGCCTTGGCGGCGGGGGTGGCGTACGCGCACCTGGAAACGAAGTGGTTCACGGTTCATCGGGTGTCCGTGCCCGTGCTGCCCGCTGGATCGGCGCCCATCAAAATCTTGCAACTTGCCGACATTCACCTGCTCCCCACTCAGCGCACCAAACTGCGGTGGCTCGCCTCGTTGGCAGCCCTACGCCCAGACCTGATAGTAAATACGGGCGACAATTTGGCTAGCCCTGGCGCAGTTCCAGCCCTGCTGAGCGCAATCGAGCCGCTGCTGCGCCTGCCGGGTGTTTTTGTCGGCGGCTCCAACGACTATTACGCGCCCCGACCTCGAAACGCCGCCAAGTACCTATTTGGCCCGTCCAAGACAAAGACCGCTGAACTCACCGAACTGCCGTGGCGGAAACTGTTCCAGGGCTTTGAGGGTGCGGGCTGGCTGAACCTGAATAATGCTCGCGCCACCGTGAAGTTGCCAGGTGGGCGAGAAATCGCATTTGTGGGCACCGACGATTACCACATCAGCCGCGCCGCCTACCCGCCCCCGCCGGATATCGAACCGGAAGCCCTTACGAACACCTCCGCCGCGCCTGCTGTTGGCGACGCTGACGAACCCTGCGCTCCAGCCACACCATCGGGCCCTGCAACGACGTCCGCCGCTGCAGCTTGTTCGCCTGCGCTAGGCCAGCAGGGTTTGACCATCGGGGTAACCCATGCGCCGTATTCAGGGGTGCTGCAACAGTATCGGGATGACGGCGTAGGGTTGGTCATAGCGGGCCACACGCACGGCGGCCAACTACGGATTCCGGGTTTCGGCGCGCTGGTAACCAACAGTGACCTCGCCCGACACCAGGCCTCTGGGCTGAGCCACTGGAAAGACATCTGGCTGCATGTCAGCGCCGGAGCGGGCACCTCGCCTTGGGCGCCGTTCCGGTTCGCCTGCCGCCCCAGCGCCACCCTCCTAACCCTCGTCCCCGCCCCCGCCCTTAACCGGACGAAATAGCGGCAGCCCCCGCAGTGCCTCGGTGGTTGCAGGGAGTTTTTGGTGGAGAACTCTAGAGCAGCACTAGCAGGGCCATGAGGCCGCTGGCGGCGAGCACGAGCGCCAGCACCCCGGCGATAACCGCCTGGCTGTTTTTCCGTGACCTTCTCAACGCACTGCCAACCTAGCGGGCGCGGCGCTCAAGCCGAGCGATGTCCTTCAGGATGATGGCCCGCCCATCGCGCTGCACCCAGCCGCGCGCGGCGAAATCGGCCAGCGCCTTGTTCACGGTCTCTCGGGAGGCGCCAACCAACTGCGCCAACTCTTCCTGCGTCAAATCGTGCGCAACCCGCAAACCGCCCTCAGCGGAAGGCTCGCCAAAGCGCTGCGCCAAATCGAGCAAGGCCTTCGCCACGCGGCCGGGCACGTCGGAGAACACGAGATCGCCCATCACATCGTTGGTGTGGCGCAGGCGACCAGCTAGCGCGGTCAGCAACCGGATGGCCACTGGAGGGTGGGCGTTGATCCATTCGACAAGGTCAGAGTGGTTCAGTTCATAGACAGTGGTATCCGCAATGGCGGTTGCAGTGGCGGTGCGCGAGCCGGGATCGAACAAAGTCAGTTCGCCCAGCATTTCGCCCGGCCCCAGGATGGCAAGCAGATTTTCGCGCCCGTCAGCCGCGCGGCGCCCCAACTTGATCTTGCCCGACCCGATGATGTAGAGCCGGTCGCCAGGCTCGCCCTCGCTAAACAGCCGGTCGTTGCGGTTCAGATCAATCTCGGTGAGGCGATTGGTCAGCGCCGTGGTTTCCTCTGGCTCCATACCCGCAAATAGGGGAGAGTTCAGGATGATCGAGTTGTCCATCTTAGGTGTTGCCCCTCGCTGCTCGTTGCACGCCACTTAACCCCTATCTTGCCAAATGC
>JAITCS010000142.1 GCA_031282935.1 Cellulomonadaceae bacterium | reverse complement strand
GCCTGCACCGCTTTGTCGTACTGCCCTAACCGCAGTCTGGTCTGCACCTCCCCAGAAGGGCAACCCGTAGTACCAATCAAGCCCGCACCGAATCGGGAAAGTAAATCGCGATCCATGCGCGGCCACTTCCCTAATTGCCCTTCCATAGAAGCCAGAGAAGCGGCCCGGAAAAGGTTATGTAACCCCTCATTATTTCGCGCCCACAAAGTCATGTGGGTAATAGCGCCCGCGCCCGAAACGTCGTCATCCTTATTAATAGGCTTACCGTTAGGCAATAACGGCCCAAAGAAAACGCGCCGCGAATCGAACCGAGAAGTGCCGGGCGTAAAATACGCTTCAATACCGATAATAGGCTTAACCCCGGCGGCCGTGGCTTGCTTCCAGAAATCGAAAGCGCCAAACAGATTCCCGTGGTCGGTGATGGCCACCGCTTTCTGCTCTAGGCGCGCCACCTCGGCCACCAAGTCATTGATACGAGCGGCTCCGTCCAACATGGAATAGTCGGTGTGCACATGGAGGTGCGCGAAGTCTGGGGCGGCGGCGGCTGACGGCATGGCGGGTAGCTTATGACTTGTGGCGCTCAAAAATGCGCAGCCCGGCGCCATTGCTTAAGGTTGCGGCGCAATTTTAACGCGATGCGCGCGCCGGGTATAGGTAGTTGTCCGAGGCAAGGTGTAGGTTAGGAGCTGTGATAGATGCGCAGTTGCCGGTAATCCTCAAGCCCGAAAATAGCGACCTCGCGGTAGCCCTGCTCCGCGACTATTTCGCTCCCCCAGACGGTCGCGGCAGCGACTTTAGAGGCGCCCAGTTTGAGCGCCTTGGTCGCCCGTGGAACGATCACCGCTACGCCAACCGAATCACGGCGTCGGACATCGTGGCCGTTAACTGCCTCTCAGTTGACGTTCCTGGCGACGTGTCTATCGCGTTGCTTGGGGCCGACACCGCCCCCGTTGAGGCGCTGCTGGAGAAAATCCCGGCCGACCTTGACCTGTGGGATGCCACTGACGAGCAAGTAGGCCCGCACTCCCCCGCACGCGAGTTGTGGACTTACCTGCGCCGCCCCGGCCTGGGCCAGATGACCACCAGCAAGTTGATGGCGCGCAAGCGCGCGCGGTTGGTTCCCGTTTATGACGCCGTGATCGCTGGCGAATTGGGCCTGAAGAACCCGGGGGCGCACTGGGAAATCATGCGGAAGCTGCTCAACACCGATGTGGGCGGCGGGGTTAAGCTCCACGACCACCTCAAAGCCCTTGGCGAGCGCGCTGGGTTGGACACCGAACTCGTGACGCCGCTGCGGGTCTTTGACGTTGCAACTTGGTACTTTGGGAACCCGAAGCTCGCAAAGCGGGTCGCTTGGGTTGCCCAGGATCACGGCACCACTGTGCCGAATCGCCCGCCGTTCACGGCGCCCCCTCCCGCTGACTATTAGGCCTCGAAGTCAATGCGGGTCTGATCCACGCTGGCTGCGCCGTCAATGATGAATTGGCGGCGCGGTGGCACTTCTGAACCCATAAGCACCTCAAAGACTTTCTCCGCGCTTTCGGCGTTGGCCACTGTGACGCGCCGCAGAATCCGCTTGTCCCTGTCCATGGTGGTTTCGGCCAACTGGTCGGCATCCATTTCGCCCAAGCCCTTGTAGCGCTGGATGTCCTCTTTGTACTTCTTGCCTTTGCGGCGCAATTCGCTCCGTTTGCGGTGTAGCTCTGGCTCGCTGTAAGTGTAGATGTACTCTTTTGGCCCGCGCCCGCCCACCAACTCGATTCGGTGTAGCGGCGGCACGGCCGCATAAACTCGACCGTCCTCAATGAGCGGTCGCATGTAGCGGTAAAACAGCGTCAGCAGAAGTGTCCGAATATGGGCGCCGTCAACGTCGGCATCGGTCATCAAAACTATTTTCCCGTACCGAGCGGCACTCAAATCGAAGGTTCGGCCCGAGCCAGCTCCGATAACCTGGATGATCGCAGCACATTCGGCGTTGCTCAGCATTGCGGCGATGGCGGCTTTCTGCACGTTTAGGATTTTGCCTCGGATGGGGAGCAACGCTTGGTAATCCGAGGAGCGCGCCAGTTTCGCAGTGCCCAACGCGGAATCGCCCTCCACAATAAACAGTTCCGATTCCGAAACCTGATCCGAGCGGCAATCCACCAACTTTGCGGGCAATGATGAAGATTCGAGGGCATTTTTACGCCGCGAAATCTCTTTTTGCTTGCGGGCACTAACCCGCGCTCGCATTTCCGAAACTATTTTGTCCAACAGCAACGCGCTTTGCGCCTTTTCATCGCGCGCCGACGAATTGAGGATGTTGCCGAACTCCTGCTCAATAACCTTAGCGACTATCGCCTTTATCGGCGCGGTGCCTAGAACCTCTTTGGTCTGCCCCTCAAACTGGGGCTCGGGGAATCGCACCGTTACCACTGCGGTGAGGCCAGCCAAAACGTCATCTTTCTCGATGCGTTCCCCGCCATCCTTGGCGGTGAGCTTCAGGCGCCGCGCATTGGCCTCAATCGCCTTGCGCACGATTTTTATCAGCCCCTGCTCAAATCCGACTAAGTGCGTGCCGCCCTTTGGCGTCGAAATGATGTTGACAAACGTCTTTACTTCGGTGTCGTATCCGGTGCCCCACCTTAACGACACGTCAACGACACATTCGCGATCCACAAGTTGCGGCGTCATGTGCCCTTTGGCGTCCAGAACCGGCACGGTTTCTTGGAACTTGCCAGTACCAGTTAGTTGCCAGGTGGCGGTTAGCGGCGCGTCGGCGCTCAAGAAGTCCACGAAGTCTTTCGTGCCGCCGTCGAATTCGAAAGATTCCGTGACCGGCCCGTGCTCCCCCGGCGTGCCCGGCAGCCCGCGCTCGTCGGTCACAGAGATGTTCAACCCCGGCACCAAGAAAGTGGTTTGCCGCACCCGCGCAATCAGTTCATCGTAATTAAATGTTGCCGTTGACAAGAATATCTGCCGGTCGGCCCAATACCTGACCCGCGTGCCAGACACATTCCTTTTGGTGGTGCCGATAATGTCTAGTTCGGAGTTTTGCGTGAAAGGCTCGAAGGGCGCGTCAGGGTCTGGCCCACCTGCCGGATCCGCGAACCGACCCGGCTCCCCCCGACAAAACGCCATCGCGTAGGTCTTGCCGCCCCTGTCCACCTGCACGTCAAGGCGAGCCGAAAGCGCGTTCACCACCGACGCGCCCACCCCGTGCAGGCCGCCCGTCGCGCCGTAACTAGAGCCGCCAAACTTGCCGCCCGCGTGCAGCTTGGTGAACACCACCTCAACCCCGGAAAGGCCCGTCTTCGGCTCAGTGTCCACCGGGATGCCACGCCCATCGTCACCCACTGTCACCGAATGATCGGCGTGCAGGGTAATTTCGATGCGCTTAGCGAAGCCCGCGAGCGCCTCATCAACCGAATTGTCAATGATCTCCCACAAACAGTGCATCAGCCCCCGGGAATCGGTGGTGCCAATGTACATGCCGGGGCGTTTTCGCACCGCCTCAAGCCCTTCCAGCACCGATAGGTGCCGAGCGGAGTATGCGGACGCATCAGTAGCCACGCTATTACGTTAGTGCCGAGGGCGGCGATTTCCTGGGAGGTGGCGCTGGCAACCTGTTACGCGGCGCGCGATAGCCTTTGCTGGCACCCGCCAAAGGAATGTGATTTGGTACGCCTCGGGCGAAACGCCCGATTTTGATGAGGCAACTTGGCCTGGTTGGTGGTTCAATAATCCTGTGAGTACATTATTAGCCGAGAGACCAGCCGCCCAGCAATCTGGCGGGCTGACCGGGTTTGACCGCTGCGACGCCTGCAATGCCCAGGCTTATGTTCTAGTGACATTAGCGGCTGGCGAACTCATGTTCTGTGCCCATCATGCCCGCGCCCATGCGCCCGCATACAAAGAGATCGCCGTTTCCATTTTGGATGAAAGCGACAAACTGAGCGCACGCATTTCTATCGGTTAGTGTCCTATTCGGTTAGTGTTTCGACTAACTGTTTCTCAGCCGAAATACTAGCCGACCACTCAATCAAGGCGCATTTTATCCAGCTAATTCGTATTAGTCCAGGTAATCGTGTCTAGTCTAGGTAATCGCGCAAAACCTGCGAGCGCGAGGGGTGCCGCAACTTAGACATCGTCTTGGATTCGATTTGCCGGATCCGCTCGCGGGTCACCCCATACCGCTTCCCGATTTCATCCAAGGTCTTGGGCTGCCCATCTTGCAAACCAAACCGCATAGCGACAACCCCAGCCTCCCGGTCGGAGAGGGTTTCGAGCACCTGGCGCAACTGATCCTGCAAAAGGGTGAAGCTCACCGCGTCGGCAGGCACTACCGCCTCGGAGTCCTCAATCAGATCGCCGAATTCGCTGTCGCCGTCCTCACCGAGCGGGGTGTGCAGCGAAATCGGCTCGCGGCCGTACTTCTGCACCTCGACCACCTTCTCGGCAGTCATATCAAGCTCGCGTGCCAACTCATCCGGCGAAGGTTCCCGACCCAAGTCCTGCAACATTTGGCGTTGCACGCGCGCCAGCTTGTTGATGACCTCGACCATGTGTACCGGAATACGGATGGTGCGAGCCTGGTCAGCCATGGCGCGGGTAATCGCCTGGCGAATCCACCAAGTAGCATAAGTCGAGAATTTGTAACCTTTAGTGTAATCAAATTTCTCAACTGCACGAATAAGACCAAGGTTGCCCTCTTGGATAAGGTCCAAGAATAACATTCCGCGCCCGGTATATCGTTTCGCCAACGACACTACTAGACGCAGGTTCGCTTCCAAAAGGTGGTTCTTGGCATTTTTACCATCATTTTCGACCCATTGCAGATCGCGCACCATTTTACGCGCTTCAAGGTCAGCTTTTGTCCGATCGAAATTGGGGTAATCAAGTTCCAGAGTGTATTCAGCAAATAAACCAGCCTCAATGCGTTTGGCGAGCTCGACTTCCTGCTCCGCATTAAGGAGGGCAACCTTACCGATTTGCTTTAGGTAATCCTTAACCGGGTCGGCGGTAGCTCCTGCGGTGACAACTTGCTGCGCCGGGGCATCATCTTCGTCTTTGTCAGAAACAACAAAGCTTTCATCCTCGTCTGAGGATTCGTTCTCCGGCTTCGGAGTATCGCTATCCTCGTCGTCCTCGTCCTCAGTGAGAATGGCCAACGCTTCCGCGTCACTCTCTAGCACATCATCGGTATCAATTTCGTCTAAATCGACATCCTCAAGTTCTTTAGAAAGCTCCGCCTCATCAGGCTCTGCGGAATCGAAATCAACTACATCCTCGACCTCAATTTCCTCCGCAAAGGCTGCCTGTTGCTTGGCAATCGCAACATCGTCTATGCCGTCATCAAAGCCCAAGTCCTCTTCATCGTCGTCATCGTCATCTTCTTCTTCATCGTCTTCCTCGTCCTCCAGGTCGTCGTCGTCCTCGTAATCATCAAGATCATCGTCAAAGAAGTCGTCCTCGCCCTCTAGGTCGAAATCGTAGCCAGCATCTTTCGCTGTTCCAGCGCTTGCCGTTTTAGTGGCAGCCGATTTCGGGGCAGCCGATTTCGTATTTTGAGGAGCTGCTGCTTTTTTGCCTTCGCTCGCTCCAACCTTTTCGGCCGCCTTAGTGATTCCCTCAATCAAAACATCTTTACGAGTTTTTGTGGTGGAGTAAATATCATACGCGCTGGCGATTTCTCGCAATTCGGCGACGGTTTTCTTCCCTAATTCTGCCAAGGATATCGGGGGTTTGGGAATGTTCTTGTCGCTGGCATTTGCACCTGTCGCTGAGCCATGCGCTTTCGCGGACAAGTTTTTGGGCGCACTGGTATTGCTAGATGAGGTGGTATTGCTAGCGGCGGTTGTTTTTGCAGTGGCAGAAGAGTTTCCTGAGCTACCTGCATTGCCTGGGGCGGCTGTTAGTATCCGCTCAATAAGCTCATTCTTTCGCGTTTTAGTTGTGAACTGAACGTTTCCAAGTTCTCGCGCAAATTCTTGCAGCCTAGAAACGTTCAAATCAGCTAACGCCGCTGGATCAACACTCATAGAATTACCAGAAGTCTCAGACGCCACGAACCGGCCTTTCGGACAGATTATAAAACTGGTCCCGGACACACCCGCTAGCAAGAGGGCTCTTGCCACCGGAGGGTTGGGCGAACAGTGCAACATTATAACATACTCCGCCCCAGACACGCGCGCAAGTCGGGTTTTGCGCCTCATTCTGAATCCATTTTGCCGCTATTTTGACCGCTCCCGCTTGGGCCTTTGAAACGAGTGCCGGAGGTTATCAGGCAGCCCCCGCACTAACAGCCATCGTCGCGGGGACTTCACGCCGCCGTCGCATGTGCCCGAGCCTGCAACCAACCGGGCCGCACATGGGTTTGATTGACCGTAGCCAAGGTAAGTGCCAGCGGATACTCGGGGTCAACTATCCGAACATCCGCCAGGCGCCGGTTGCTCCGAGTGCCATCACCCAACCACCACGCGATGAACGCGAGCAAGGTCAGCGGCGCCGCCGCGTACTCAGTCCCGATGTGGGCGGCAATGGCCCCAAGCACAGTGGTCGCAGTGCGGCAATGCTCCACGGCTGGCGCCAGCGCCTCCTCGGAATCAACCACCAGTTCCAGCAGCGACCGCGCAGAGGCAATCGCCGTCGGCTGCCCCTCCAGCAAAGCAGCGGCCGTGGAAAGGCCGCCAGGGATTAGCGCAATCAGAATCGCGTCCCGAACCACCGGATTAGCCAGGGCGGCGCCGAGCATACCCAACAATTTCGGCGGGATATGCTGGCGCCGTCGCGCCAGTTCACACGCAAACAACCAACCGGTGAGCGCCGCAACCCGCCAATTCGGGTCATTATTGTGCTTCTTTACCTCGAAACGCTGCGCCCCCACCGCAGCAAGTTGGCGCCCCTCGCTGTCCGCTCTGCCCAACGCCAAATAGGAGGATCGCGACTCGGCAACGGAATACCCTTGATAAACCAAGGCGGCTCGCACCGCAGTGCTTTGCAGCTTAATGAGCGAATGCCCTTCCGCTGGGCAACAGTCATAACACTCCAAATGCCGGTAGCCTGTTTCATTGACTAACCACACTTCAGTTTCTATCTCTTTTAGAGTCATTTGCCCGGCGATAATTCGGGTAGTATTCCTTAATTGCGCCGTAAAACTCTCAGCCTTACCGTTGGTGTAAACTACGATGAAAACCTGCGCCGCATTATCAGAAACAGCGTGGCGAGCCACCGATTCCGCTATAGCGCGGGCATGCGCAATACAATAAATATCTGAAATAGCGGTGTATGAAATTAGCCCAAGGGTGCCATTTTTTCGGATACAAACCGACATGATACATTCGGCGGGCTCGTACCCCACCGCGAGCGGTAAGGCGGATATTAGGTCGGTGGGGCATTGGATGCGAGGACGCGAATCAAGTGACATGACAGCCAGCTTGACTCCTTATGGTGTTTTTGTGTGGGGCGTATCCACAGCTTCCGATTACCCCCGTTCTTGATGAGACTGTGGACAAGCCTCGCGGGGCGCAAACACTGGAAACCCGCTGTACTTGACAGCAGCGCTACGCAACATAAGGTAGCAAGATGGCAAGACTACGCGCGCCAAAAGAGTTACTGGCAGTCGAAGGGCTGGGCGGCGGGATCACGGCAGCCCTCGACGCCCGGT
>JAITCS010000120.1 GCA_031282935.1 Cellulomonadaceae bacterium | reverse complement strand
GATAATTACGCCTTTGCCCGCAGCCAACCCATCGGCCTTAATGACTATCGGGAAAGAACCGTTTTGTAGATACGATAAGGCCTCAGGTAAAGAAGTGAACTCGGCATAAGCGGCCGTAGGGATACCATATTTAGCCATCAACGCTTTCGAGAACGCTTTTGAGCCTTCCAATATGGCCCCAGCGCGCTCCGGCCCAAATACGGGCAGACCCCTAGCACTAAACTCATCGGCAATGCCTGCCATTAAGGCCGATTCCGGCCCCACAATAGTGAGGTCAATACCGTTATCTTGAGCAAAATCGGCTAAAGCGGCTACGTTATCGTCAGCAATATCAACTAAGGTGGCCACATCATTCATGCCCGCGTTCCCGGGGGCCGCAGAAATATCCGAAATCCCATCCCGGGCGAGTTTTTTGACGATTGCGTGTTCGCGCCCGCCCTTGCCAACTACCAGGACTTTCATGATTCCTTCTATCTTTTACCGTGCTGCAGATGTTTGAGCGCCAATAATGCAGATGTTTGAAGCGCCGCTAATGCAGATAGTAGCCAGCGTTCGCGGCCCGCTCTATAGAGGCGAGGATTTCAGCCTCAGCAGCCGCCTTACCCACCCAATGCGCGCCCTCAACGGACTTACCTGGCTCCAAATCCTTGTACACCTCAAAGAAGTGCTGAATCTCAAGGCGGTGGAAATCGGAAACGTCCTCAATCCCTTGCCGCCAAGCCGCCCGCTGGTCGCCCGCAGGCACGCACAACACCTTATCGTCACCGCCAGCCTCATCGGCCATGCGGAACATACCCAGCGCACGGCAACGGATCAGGCAGCCCGGGAAAGTTGGCTCCTCCAGCAGCACCAAGGCGTCTAGCGGGTCGCCATCCTCACCCAAAGTGCCCTCGATGAACCCGTAATCATCCGGGTACCTCGTGGAAGTGAACAACATTCGATCTAGGCGTATGCGCCCAGTTTCGTGATCCACCTCGTATTTGTTGCGCGACCCTTTCGGGATTTCAATGGTGACATCGAACTCCATAGTCATAGTCTGCCACGCCAAACGCGATTAGGCTGGGAGGGGAGCCATTCCGGCGCGTGCAATCGCCTGCCTGTCAAAAGTTTCCACGCGCTGGCAGTGTTCACTGCGGGCCACAGCGACAATTAGCGCGTCAGCGAAATCGGCTCCGTAATCCGTAACCTCCTTAATGGCGGTCTTCACCAATATGGGATTTTGCACAACGATATTTCGTAGCTCGCACAGTCTTGATAGTGGTATCACCGCCTGGCTTGGCGAGTATTTGTAGAAACGGGTTAACACCCACCACAATTCCACCAAAACAATATGGGGCACAAAACCGGGTTCGTCCATTGACAAATTCATTAAGCGCAGTTGTGCCTGGGCAGATTGGACTGGGTCATCCTCAACTATTGCGCGCACTAGCACGTTCGTATCAAGACCTATCATGGCATTAAGCTATGCTCTGGCAATAGTCATGGAATCCATGACTTCCGCTGCGACGGCGTTGGATATCGCCTCATTCATTTCTTCCACTGTTGCGGGTGGGCCTTGGTAAGGTATGCAACCGAACAAATCAGTAACCGGTCTTTTTACCGTATTGATCATGTAGGAGCCATCATCGTTGCGCGCAAATTCGATTCGCATCCCCGCGACCAAATGCATGTCTATCCGGACATCGTGGGGGATAGTTAACTGGCCTTTGGAGGTCATTGTCGCTAGGGTCATGGTTTCACCTTACCGCGAGTAAGGAGGGGCGTCAATGCCTGCCTCGTTTTCGTTTCGGGACCTCGAAGTTGGCGGTCGGATTGCGACAGAGGTTCTCGGGCGACCGTTGGCGTTGGTTAAGGACGCGCTTTGGCGTCGTCTTGGGCGGGGCAGGATCGGGGAACCTTGTTCGCGGTGCGCGGAATCTGATCTGCCGCAAAGATGCTTGCGTCTGACCCTGTTTCGTGCAAAGCTGCGAAACATTACATTGGGTGACGACAGCGCGATAAACGGCGAAAACTACGGCCAGCAAAACGGCAGCGAGCGACGAGGGCGGCGAGGATATGGTGCGGCATAGGAAAGTTGCGACAGGCCCTGCCCCCATGCGTGCCGCCAGGCAGCAGACTAAGCGGCGTTCCGCTATATCGGCCGCCATCACACTGGCGGTGCTGGCCCTGCTCGGCGGCGTCGCCTATGCGGACGCCCACGAACTGATTGCTTTCCCGGCCTTGCTCACGCTCGATGCTCCGCACGTTCAGCCTAGCCCGTTCCCCAGCCCATCAGGAGCCCTCCCCGCGCCGCCTATCGCAGCGGTTAGCGCTACGCTGCCGAGTAACGCCCCCATGCCTACCCAAGCCACGGTGCAAGCTCTCGTGGATGAACTCGTGGACCAGAGCGCCTTGGGGTCGCATGTCGGCGTGTTGATCGTGGATCAACTGACCGGCGAGGTGCTGGGGCGCGCCAATGAAGACAGCGCTTTCACCCCGGCGAGCACGCAAAAAATAATGACCGGGCTCGCCGCTTTCAATGAACTCAACCCGGAGGCGCGCCTGGCGACTGTGGTGCGGCAAGACGGCGAGCGGCTGATTCTGGTTGGCGGCGGCGACATGTTGCTCGCGGCGGAGCACGGAAACCCAGACCAGATTGACGACCACGTTGGGATGGCGGACTTGGCGGCGTTGGCGGCGGCGCAAGTCAAGTTGGCGGGGCGAACAGCGGTGACCCTAGAGGTTGACGATACACTGTTTGAGGATCCGCGTTTTGCGATGGCGGTGCCGGTTTCTGAGATAAATATGGGTTTCGTCGCTCCAGTCGCCTCCCTGGCGGTGAATCAGGCGCGCGTGAACTTGGCGGATAAATCGGACATGACTGCGCGGCAGACTGTTCCGGCGCTGGCCGCTGCTCGGATATTTGCCGAGGCCCTGGCCGAATACGGGGTCACAGTAGAGGGGCAGATCACCCACTCGCAAGGCCCCACAATATCGGTGCCCGAGATTGCGCGCGTCGAATCGGCCACCATTGCAGAGGTCACCGAATGGGCAATGCAGCGCAGCGACAACACGCTCACTGAGGTTCTGGGGCGCTTGATCGCGCTTGAAACGGGTTTCCCGCCGACGGCCATCGGCGCGGTGCAGGCGGTCGAACAGTCGGTGGGTAGTCTGGGAGTAAATCTGGCCGGGGCGAAGCTGGTGGACTTGTCGGGCTTAGGGCGCGGATCGTTGCTGACTCCAGAGCATTTGATTCAGATGTTGCAGTTGGCCGCCAGCGGGCCGAATAGCGAGCTGCGGCAGGTGGCTATTGGGCTGCCGATTGCCGGGATGACGGGCACTTTAACGGATCGCTTCCCTGGTTCTACCTATGCGATTGGGGCCGTGCGCGCCAAAACGGGCTCACTTCCGGGGGTCACTGCGCTCGCGGGCACCATTGTGACGGCTTCGGATCGGTTGCTGTTGTTTGTCATTGTGGCAGATCAGACCCCTGGGCAGGGGCAGTTTGCTGCTCGGCAGGTTATGGATAGGTTCGTGGATCAAATCGCCGGGCTATAAGCGGGCTTTCTCTTACGGCGAGCGAAATGTTGGCGTCAATTCGTGCTCAATGGCCGTTCTTGTCCACGGTTGCAGGTAGGTTTTA
>JAITCS010000083.1 GCA_031282935.1 Cellulomonadaceae bacterium | reverse complement strand
AGGGTACATACTGGAAGGAAAGTTGCGGCGCGGATATGGCGTGGTTGGCGAGGTGGGGCATATTCCAATAAACGCCAACGGCCCCAAATGTCAGTGCGGGCAGCGCGGCTGCCTGGAATTGTATGCCTCGGGTTCCGCATTAGCCAGTAAATGGCCCGCCAATGGTGCCATACCCGGCCCACAAGCATTACTGCAAGCGGCCAACAGAGGCGATAAAAGGGCAAACGATATACTTTGCGAGTTTTACCAGGCCGTGGCTATTTCGGTGCGAAACATAATTCTTGGGATCGGTCCGCAAGCCGTGATAATTGGCGGCGGGGTCACCAGGCTCGGGGAGCCGATGCTGCTTGGGGTGCGCAGCGCGCTTGATGACCTGTGCGTGGATTCTGCGTTTTTGAAATCGCTGAACATGCCCGGGCGGGTTACGCTAATTGAGCCGGGTGCTCCAGTGGCGGCCATCGGGGCGGCCGTACTGGCGGCAGAAATATAAGATTAGGATAAGCAAAGGACCTAGAAATGCAACTTTATCGGGGCGACATAGTAAAGCCAGATACCATCATCGAAGATGGGGTTGTTATCGTAGAAAATGGGAAAATAACCTACGCGGGCGCCGCCAACGAAAGTGAAATCGAGCAAACCCTGGGAAAGCTTGCACCCGCTTTACCGCAAGCCACCAACGAATACCTGCTGCCCGGATTTGTTGATATCCACAATCATGGCGGGGGCGGTGCGAGTTTCCCAGATTGCACCACCGCAGACGAAGTGAAAACCGCTGCCGCAGAACACCTAAAGAACGGCACCACCACGCTAATCGCGTCCATGGTGACCGCAGCGAAAGAAACCCTGCTAAAAAGAGCGGCACTATTAGCGGATGTCGCAGATGAGGGAATTATCGCCGGGATTCATTGTGAGGGCCCATTTTGCTCTTATCAATATCGGGGAGCGCAAAGCCCGGAATACCTAATCCCTGGCGATCCGCAATTTGTGCATGATTTAGCGAAAGCCGCGCGGGGATATTTGCGCACCATGACAGTCGCACCCGAAATCCCCGGAGTGGCGGGGCCTGGCGGGGCGGCGGAGGCGCTGATTGCGGAGGGCGCCATCCCAAGTCTGGGGCACACCGGCGCTACTGTGGAGCAGGCCGAGCAGCTGATCAAGGAAGTGACGGCGGGGCTTGCAGGCAGTGGCCGCCGCATGACCGTAACTCATCTGTTCAACGGCATGCCGCCCATGCACCACAGGTCGCCCGGCCCGGTCGCCGCCTGCCTTGCGGCAGCGGGGCGCGGGGGGGTCGTGGTGGAACTTGTGGCCGACGGTATTCACCTTGACCCCGGCACGGTGCGCAGCGTACATTCGCTGGTCGGCGGCGAAAACGTCGCTTTCGTGACCGACGCGATGGCTGCCACGGGCATGGCCGATGGCGCTTATGTGCTCGGCCCGATGGCTGTGGTGGTTAAGAGTGGTGTGGCGCGGCTGAAGAACACTGAAAACCCGGATGATTGGGAGGCTGGCGCCATCGCGGGCGGCACAGCCCACCTGATTGACGAGGTGCGGCTCGCCACAAAAAACGGTTTGAGCTTGCCAGCGGCGGTGCGGTCAGCCTCGCTCACCCCGGCAACTGCCCTCGGTTTCACTGAGGTGGGGGCGCTTGAGGCTGGGCGCAAGGCGGACATTATTCGCCTTGATAAGGATCTGAATATCTTGGAAGTTATTAAATCTTAGGCGAATTCGGCTAAAATATTTGATAACTCTTTCGCGGCCGCCTTTACCTGCTGAGCTTGATTTAGCCAGTGGTTATCGGTGCGTTTATCATAGCGTGCTGCGAGTGTTACTGCTGCCACCACTTCACCTTTGGGATCGCGCACAGGCGCCGAAGTGCTAATCGAATCTGCATAAGTATTGCCTTGCGCCCAACCAGAATGTCTGATTTTATTAAACTCAGCGGGAGTGGTAGAAATGTGATTTCGCGCTGCCAAACGCCGTGCCGTTGACCAGGCAAAAATCGTCAACGCTGATGATGCATGTGAGGGCGGCAATCGCGTGCCGATTTGCACGCCATAAACCTCTGGAGCTGTCGCAGCAATACAAATGCGCTCAATTCCATCGGCCCAAAATAACAGCGCCTCGGTGGCGGCAGCTTGTTGTAGAGCTTGCAATATGGTTTCGACCGCCTCACCTAACGGATCTCGCATATAGTTGGAAACTAAAGCAAACGGAGCCGGGCCAATTACATATCGTCCCAAAAGATCCCGCACCACAATGCGGTGATATTCGAGACTTTTGATAATTCGGTGCGCAGTTGGGCGTGCCATTCCGGTTTGCAGCGCCACATTTTGCACGCTCAGCGGGCCTTTGGCTATTTCGGTCAAAATCAGCCAGGCCTTATCTATGACACCGACGCTGGTGCCTGTCAGGGGCGTTCCCACGCAGATATTTTGCCTCTGAGAGCCGTCCGCTTGAGTGGGGGAAGCACACAACAGGTGCAGGTTTTTCATTTCCAAGGCGCGTGCGGCGCCAACAGCGACACAACAGCGCCAATGTTCGCAGCAACTTTGCGGAATCTGTTCCGAGGTTGAGTAGTTCCTGCCACGATGGCGATTAAGTGTTTGCTTGAACTAGGTCGGTTGCGCAAGTCTAGGGCGGCTGGCCGTTAGGAAGCGGCCGTTAGGAAAGGAAGTCAAGATGGGTTCGACGCTCGCGGCAAAGGTTTGGAATAAACACATAGTATCCCAGGGTTCGGATACCGCCCCCGACCTGCTGTACATTGACCTCCACCTGCTGCATGAGGTTACTTCGCCGCAGGCTTTTGAGGGCTTGCGGCTGGAAAATCGCCAGGTGCGGCGGCCCGATTTGACCATTGCGACCGAGGATCACAACACGCCTACTTGCGATATTGACAAGCCAATCGCCGATCCGATTAGCCGGTTACAGATTGACACTTTGCGCGCTAATTGCGCAGAGTTTGGTTTGCGGATTCACTCTTTAGGCGATGCCGATCAGGGTATTGTGCACCAAGTGGGCCCGCAATTAGGGTTATCACAACCGGGCTTAACTATTGTGTGTGGGGATTCGCATACTTCAACCCACGGCGCCTTTGGAGCGTTGGCCTTTGGGATTGGGACTTCTGAGGTTGAGCACGTTTTAGCGACCCAGACTTTACCGTTACAGCCCTTCAAGACTATGGCAATTAACATTGAGGGCGAATTGCCGTTTGGGGTCACTTCTAAGGATATTATTTTGGCGATTATCGCTAAGATTGGTACCGGCGGTGGGCAAGGCTACGTACTCGAATATCGAGGGAAAGCCATAGAGAAAATGTCTATGGAAGCTCGTATGACAATTTGTAATATGTCCATTGAGGCTGGCGCCCGAGCTGGCATGATTGCACCCGATGATATTACTTTTGCTTACTTGAAAGGGCGCCCACATGCTCCAGCGGGTGAGGATTGGGATAACGCGGTTGCCTATTGGCGCACCCTAAAATCAGATGATGATGCGGTGTTTGATGTTGAAGTGACCTTGAACGCCTCAGAGTTGGAGCCGTTTGTCACCTGGGGCACTAATCCTGGCCAGGGCCTGCCGTTGTCGAACGCGGTGCCCACACCAAGTGAGATCGCTGATGCTGACCAGCGTTTGGCGGCCGAAAAGGCGCTCACTTACATGGATTTAGCGCCCGGGCAGGCCCTGAAAGACACCAAAATTGACACTGTTTTCATCGGTTCTTGCACCAACGGGCGAATTGAGGATTTGCGTTCCGCTGCCAAGGTGCTCCGGGGCCGCAAAAAGGCTGAGAACCTGCGTGTGCTAGTGGTTCCCGCCTCAGCTCGAGTGCGGCTCCAAGCCGAAGCGGAAGGGTTGGACAAAATCTTCCAAGATTTCGGGGCCGAATGGCGCAACGCCGGCTGCTCAATGTGTTTGGGTATGAACCCGGACCAGTTAGCGCCGGGGGAGCGCTCGGCTTCTACTTCCAACCGGAACTTCGAGGGACGACAGGGCAAAGGTGGGCGCACCCACTTGGTTTCCCCGTTGGTGGCTGCGGCGACGGCGATCCGGGGCACGCTTTCCTCGATTTCGGATCTTGACATTGCGGCCACAGCCTCGATGTCCGATTTCGACGGGTCACCCCTTGACGGGCATGGGGCCGCTGGGTTTGACGGGCATGCGCCAGTTGTTGTGGACACCGCCGAACCGCCGCTGGTAGCAAATCTCGTCTAGCGACTTCCCTAGATTTGACGGCTTGGACAATAGTTTAGATGGAGCAATAAATGCAAGACTTTTCGACCCATACCGGGGTGGGAGTGCCGCTGCGGCGCACCAACGTGGACACAGACCAGATCATCCCGGCGGTCTATCTGAAACGAGTGGCTCGCACGGGTTTCGAGGACGCCCTCTTCGCCGCGTGGCGCGGGGATTCCGATTTTGTGCTCAACCTCGACCCGTACCGCAGCGGTTCGGTGCTGGTGGCCGGGCAAGATTTCGGCACCGGTTCCTCGCGGGAACACGCGGTGTGGGCGCTGAAGGATTACGGCTTCAAGGTGGTGTTGGCGCCGAAATTCGCTGACATTTTCCGTGGTAATGCGGGCAAGCAGGGGTTAGTTGCGGGGGTGATTTCGCCCGAGGACACCGAACGGTTGTGGGCGTACCTGGAGGCTGCGCCGGGGGCGCAGGTAACCGTTGACCTGGAAAATCGGACAGCGACAGTGGGGGAGGGTGAAACCGGGTTTTCGGTTCGTTTCGAGCTGGACGATTACACGCGTTGGCGGTTGATGGAGGGGTTGGATGACATTTCGCTCACCCTAAAGCAATCGGAGGCGATTGAGGCTTTCGAGGGGGAGCGGGAGCCTTGGCGGCCGCGTACGCTACCTGCCCTGCATTGGCCTAGCGTCGAAATAGAGTCCGCCCGCCCGTAACATTCGCTTTTGTTGGCACCTGGCTAATCGTTTGTTTTGGGACTTGGTTTGGGACTCGTTTTGGGCGGGGCTAAAACTAGAACCTAGCGGCAAAAACCTGCTAGGCTAATAGCCATGGCTGAACATTTTGACGTGGTGGTACTCGGTGCTGGACCTGGTGGTTATGTGGCGGCAATTCGGGCTGCCCAACTTGGCAAGAAAGTTGCCATCATTGAGGAAAAGTATTGGGGTGGCGTTTGCCTAAATGTGGGTTGTATTCCGAGTAAAGCGTTATTGCGTAACGCGGAGCTGGCAAACATATTCAACCACGATAAGGAATTGTTCGGCATTGAGGGCGAGGCTAAGTTTGACTTCGGAAAGAACTGGGATCGCTCCCGACAAGTAGCCGAAGGGCGCATGAAAGGCGTCCACTACTTGATGAAAAAGAACAAGATTAGAGAGTTCGATGGGCGGGGAACCTTTACCGGGCCAAAGACTATTAGTGTTGCGGAAAGTAACGGAAATCAAACTACGGTTACCGCCGACAACGTTATTATCGCCACGGGTTCTAGGGTGCGCTTGCTGCCGGGGGTTACGCTCTCCGATCGGGTAGTCACCTACGAAACCCAGATTATGACCCGCGATTTGCCGCGCTCAATAGCCATTATCGGTGCTGGAGCTATCGGCATGGAGTTTGCGTATGTGCTAAACGCCTATGGTGTGGACGTTACGATTATCGAATTTATGGATCGGGCCCTGCCGAACGAAGATTCGGAAGTTTCGGTCGAAATTGCCAAAGCCTACAAGAATCTCGGCATTAAATTACTTACTTCAACAGCGGTGCAATCTGTCACGGATCGCGGTAATGATGTGCTGGTCACTTATCAGGATGTTAAGTCTGGCGCGAACAGTGAACTCGTGGTGGATAAAGTGCTTTCCGCTGTCGGATTTGCGCCTAATGTTGAGGATTTTGGTTTGGAGAATACTGGGGTGGCACTCACTGATCGCGGTGCGATAGCCATTGACGATCATATGCGCACTAATGTGCCCGGGGTTTATGCCATCGGCGATGTGACCGCCAAACTGATGCTGGCCCATGTGGCCGAGGCGCAGGGCGTGGTGGCTGCGGAAACCCTCGCGGGCGCTGAGACTATGACCCTAGGCGACTACATGATGATGCCGCGCGCCACGTTCTGCCAGCCTCAGGTTGCCTCATTTGGGCTGACTGAGGAGCAGGCGAAAGCCAAGGGCCACAATGTGAAGGTGTCCAAGTTCCCCTTCATGGCGAACGGGAAAGCCCACGGGCTTGGCGATCCGGTTGGTTTTGTCAAGATTATTGCTAACGCTGAGCACAATGAATTACTGGGCGCCCACATGATCGGCCCCGATGTTTCCGAACTGCTGCCGGAGTTGACCTTGGCCCAGAAGTGGGATTTGACTGCGGATGAAGTGGCCCGCAACGTTCACACCCACCCCACGCTGTCTGAGGCCATGCTGGAAGCGATCCACGGCATTTCCGGCCACATGATCAACTTCTAGCCGTTTCGGTCAGCTTTGAACGACACGATCACCATCTAGCGGCGAGGAACTGCTCGGTTTGGGCCAGTTTCTTGCTAAATGGGTGAGTCGGCGTGGGAGTTTGCGGACGGATATGGAACAATTTCGCTATGTCTGCTGTACTCGAATCACCGGCGCTGGTCAGGTCTGAGGTTGCACTAAACCCAACGGCCACGGGCGCTGTCGCGCCTGAGGAAAGTCGGGGCAGTTGGAAACGTACAGCAAAATTGTTAGTGTTAGTGATTTCTGTTGCGCTCATCGCTTCCACGGTTTTTAAGGCATTTATTGCGGAATCGTTTTATGTGCCTAGCGGCTCAATGAAGCACACATTCGAGATTTCGGATCGCTTTGTGGTAACGCGGTTTAACGAAGATTCTGTTACGCGCGGCGATATCGTAGTGTTTTACGATGCCTTGGGTTGGACGGCGAATAGCGACTATGAACTAGGGTTACGCCGCAACCCTTGGGTGCGCGCACTCAAAATGGCTGGCATTATTCCAAGCTCCAATAACGACATCATGGTAAAACGAGTAATCGGGGTGCCTGGCGACCATATCGTGTGTTGCAATGCTTACCAGCAGCTTATCCTAAATGGGCACGGTGTAAATGAAGAGGTGTTCTTGCCGGTTGGCATGGCCCCTAGCCAAATCAAGTTCGATGTGACCGTACCGGAAAACAGCCTATTCATTATGGGGGATAACCGGGCGAATTCCTTGGATTCCAGGTATTTCATTAACCACCCGGTTGGCCCGTTCATCTCGAAGGACAACGTAGTTGGAATTGCGGCGGCTACTTTCTGGCCCCTTGACCACGCCCGGATTCTCCGCAATCCGAACGAACCCCAACTAGAGGCCGCAGGCCAATAGCGCTAATTGTTGCTAGGTCTCGCTGGTATTTCTTGGTGGTACCTGGTCAATTACTTCCCCGAGCACTTCGCCTATGGGGGCGCTAATCACTAAATCGGCGTGCGAATCATAACCGGTTGGGCCGAGATTTATGAGTACCCGCGTGTGGCCTTTGAAATAGTGGAGAAAGTTTGCCGCTGGATATACCACCAACGACGTGCCACCCACTATTAGCGTGTCAGCATCGTTGATTGCGGCTACAGCTCCGAGCATCGCATTCTCGGGGAGCGCCTCACCGTAAAGCACGATGTCGGGGCGAACCCAGCCGCCGCACTTGGGGCAGACCGGAACTACCTGATCCGGCTCCCGGCAATTCGCAGGGTCAAGCACCCAATCGAGGCTGTACTTCGCAGCGCAGCCTTCGCAGTAATTCCGCTGCAAGGAGCCGTGCAGTTCGTACACATTCTGGGAGCCCGCAAGCTGATGCAGGCCGTCGATGTTCTGGGTGACAACAGCGGCCAGGCGTCCATCCGCCTCTAGTTTCGCCAAAGCCAAATGAGCGGCATTGGGTTTGGCCGCAGTGTCAATAATGTGTTCGCGGATGTAGCGATGGAAAGTTACCGGGTCTTTTCGAGCGAACTCGATGCTCAACAGGATTTCCGGCGGCAACCCAAACAACTCCTCAGCCAATTCTTCAGAAGCTTGCGAACGGAAGTCTGGGATGCCAGATTCCGTGGAAACCCCAGCCCCGCCAAAAAACACCCCGCGTCGGGTATAACCGAGAATGTCGGCCAATTCCGCTATGCCGGCTTCCAGCTCGGCCTGGGTTCGCTTTTTCAGGACTACCTCATCGCCGTTTTCATCGAAGACGAAATCGCTCACAAATCCTCCATTTACCTGCATGCTGTTAATGCGAACCACAAGTGTACCATCGCGTTGTCACAAAGACAACCAGCCTGGCGCGAAGTGCAAGTGTTATGGTGGTTGAGCCGAAACTGCCTTAGGGCACGGGCGTAATCCACCTTAATCACGGAAGCAATTCAAAATGCGAG